>CAJXMY010000232.1 GCA_913056435.1 uncultured Hyphomonadaceae bacterium
TCCAGCCGCGGTCGTGCAGCTTTTTCTGCCAGGCCACCATGTCTTCCTTGGCCAGATAGCCATTCTTGGACAGGTCATTCCGGGCGCGCAGATCGTCACTGTAATTGGCCTGGATCCAGTCGCGCACCTCGGTCTGGAAGGCGCGATCCTCTTCAGTGAAAGTCAGGTCCATACGAGACTCCTATTCGACAATATCAAACATCTGGATGCTGGGTGCCCCGGCGAGGCAGGCGCCGATACCGGGCTGAGCCGCCTTGAAATAGTCGGTCTGGCCATGGGCGGCGAGCGCTTCCTTGGAGCTGTACTGCTCCATGAAGATATAAGTCGTGTCCGACCCCTTCTTCTTGTAGAGCTGATAGGTCGTGCACCCTGGCTCATTGGCCTTAACTTTCGCCATCAGGTCCTTGCCGATGGTCTCGAAGTCGGCCTGTTTCCCATCCTGAATTTCCAATTCTGCAACAATGCCGATCATGGCTGAGTCTCCCATTTTCTCTGTGTGTGCACCCTATGCCCTCGACCGCCAAGAACAAGCCCTGACCAAGGGAGAGGATCAGCCCTCTGACCGGAGTGCCGTCACCTCAATTTCAATCAGCATATCGGGATCGAGCAGCTCAGCAAGAACCAGCGTTGCCGCAGGCCGCACCGGGCCGAGCCAGCGCTGCAGAACACCGGACAGGTCCCCGGCCAGATCCCGGTCGGTCAGCGTGTACTGAACCCGAACGATGTCCTGAAGTCCAAAGCCAGCCTCGTCGAGGACCGCTGACAGGGTTTTGAAGGCCTGCTCCGCCTGCGCCACAATCCCGTCAGCAAGGGTCATCCGGGCATAATCATAGCCGGTGATGCCGGACACAAAGCAAAAGGGCTCCTGCACCACGGCACGGGAATAGGCGAAGTCGCGTTCGAAGGCAGAGCCGGTGGTCAGGTATCGCCGCATGGATTGGCGTTCTCCATCTTGGTCTCAGAGCCCCCCACAGGGCCTCCCGTGATCAGCAGCCTTTGAAGTCTGGTGTCCGCTTCTCCAGGATGGCGTCAACACCTTCCATATGATCTTCGGTCTGGTGCATCAGGGCCTGGGCGGCTGCCGACATTTCCATCAGGGTCTCATAGGACGACGTGCTGCCGTGGCGCATCAGCGTCTTGGCCAGACGCAGCGCCTGCGGGGGCTGACCAGCCATACGTTCGGCCAGGGCCAGCGCCTCCGCCATCAGGGACTCGCCGGGGACAACACGCGACACCAGGCCCCAGCTTTCGGCGGTGGCCGCGTCAATGACGTCGCCGGTAAACAGCAATTCAGCCGCGCGGCTGTTGCCGATGATTCTGGGCAGCAGCCACGCCCCGCCATCGCCGGGGATCAGGCCGAGCTTGAGAAAGGTAACCCCGAATTTCGCCCTGTCGGAGGCGAGGCGGACATCGGCCATGCAGGCCACGTCGCAGCCCAGCCCTATGGCCGCCCCGTTAACGGCTGCGATGAGCGGCGTCTCGAGATGATAAAGCGCCTTCACCACCTGATGGATATTCCGCCGGTAACCCTCCCGAATATCATGTGGAGACCCGCCAAAGGCCCCTGTTCGGGCCTTCATCGCCTTGACATCACCGCCCGCCGAGAAGGCCCGCCCCTCCCCGGTCAGGATGGTGCACCGAATGGTCGGGTCCGCTTCAATCTCCGCGCAGGCGGCGACAACCGCCGCGCCATCGCCTTCCTGACCAAGGGCATTCATCATCTCAGGACGGGTCAGGGTCAGGACCGCGATCGGTCCCTGCTTGTCGAGTTTTATCACGCTCATAAAGGTCTTTCTCCTTAGGGCGGGGCGTCAGCGAGGTCGGCTGAGCCTGACCTGTCCAGCACGGATCCGCCAGAAAAAGCCCCGCCCCACACGGGTGGAACGGGGCCTCTTATCAGGTCCCGGCAAGGGCTATTCCGCAGCGGCCTTGTACGATTCTGCACCCAGCTGGGTGTAGCGGCGCATATGGAAATCGACATTGCCGAACTCGCTGTCGATCATGGTCAGGCGCTTGAAATAATGGCCCACGGCGAGTTCTTCCGTCATGCCCATCCCCCCATGAATCTGGATCGCGGACTGGCCGACGAACCGCCCGGCCTGTCCAATCCGGACCTTGGCAGCTGACACGGCCTTCTGGCGCTCGGCGGCCTCTTCGCCCAGCTTCAGCGTGGCCATATAGGTCATGGAAATGGACTGCTCATGCTCCATGAACATATCCACCATGCGGTGCTGCAGCACCTGGAATTTGCCAATCGCGGTCCCGAACTGCTTGCGCTGACGTGAATACTCAACGGTCTGGGAATGAGCGACACCCATCGCACCAACCGCTTCGGCGCACACCGCCGCCGTGGCCTCATCGACGACCTGTTCGATCAGAGGCAGCGCCCCGTCGGCATCGCCAATCAGAGCATGCGCGCCAAGCGATACATTCTCAAAATAGACTTCGGAGGCCCGGCGGCCATCGACCGTGGGATAATCCCGCGTCGTGACGCCAGCGGCGTCCTTATCCACGATAAACAGGGAAATGCCGCCGCGATCACGCCGGTCACCGGAGGTCCGCGCCGACACGATCAGCTTGCTCGCCCAAGGCGCCCCGATCACGACCGCCTTGTGGCCATTCAAAGTATAGCCGGACCCGTCCGCCTTCGCCGTGGTTTCGAGGTCAGCCAGATTGTACCGGCCCCGCGGCTCAGCATAAGCGAAGGCCCAGACGCTTTCGCCGCCCATAATCCCCGCCAGATGCTCTTCTTTCTGGGCGGCGCTGCCGCCATGCTTGAGGAAACCGCCAGCACAGACCACGGTCGGGATATAAGGCTCAACCACCAGTCCCTTGCCGAATTCTTCCATCACGACCATGGCATCAATGGCCCCGCCACCGAGGCCGCCATCGTCCTCTGAAAAGGGCGCCATGAGCAGGCCCAGCTCGGCCAGCTGGGCCCAAAAGTCCGGGCGCCAGCCACTTTCACCCTCGACCACGCTCCGACGGGTGTCGAAGTCATACTTCTCACGGATCAGCCGAGAAAGGCTGTCGCGGATCATGGTCTGTTCTTCGGTGAAATTGAAATCCATAAGTTTCCTCCGTTGGCCCCCAAACTGGGGCTTATCTTTGTGTTGGGAGAGCCGGGCCCGACCTGAAGCGCGCCCGGTTCGTCCAGGACCTAGAGCCCGAGAATCATCTTGGTGATGATGTTGCGCTGAATCTCGTTCGACCCGCCATAGATCGACGTCTTGCGCATGTTGAAATAGCTCGGGGCAGAATGATGCGCGTAATCCGGCCCGATCGGGAAGGCATTCGACTGGCCATCCTGCGGGAAGCCCCGGTAATAGGGCTGACCATAATGGCCCACCGCCTCCAGCGTCAGCTCCGTCAGGCGCTGCTGGATTTCCGTACCCTTCACCTTCAGGATCGAGCTCTCTGGCCCGGGGCCTTTGCCCTGAGCTTCACCGGCCAGCGTCCGCAATTCGGTGAATTCGAGCGCCGTCAGATCAATCTCCAGCTGGCTGATCTTGCGAGAGAAGGTGTCATCATGAATGAGGGGTGCACCATCGATCACCTCAGTGGCCGCACTATGGCGCAGCTTTTCGATGCCCCGCTTGGACCGGGCGACGCCGGC
>CAJXMY010000233.1 GCA_913056435.1 uncultured Hyphomonadaceae bacterium
GGCTTGCCTGATGCGACGCTTGCCGCCCTGACCGGCCTCGACGTCCTCGTTCTGGATGCGTTGCGCTATACCCCGCATCCTACCCATGCGCACCTAGATCAGGCTTTGGCCTGGATCGAGCAACTGCGCCCCAGACGGGCGGTGCTGACCAATCTGCACGTGGATCTGGACTATGATACGCTGTGCCGCGAGCTGCCGGCCCCGGTGGAACCGGGCTATGATGGCTGGTCGGTCCGTCTGGCGCTGCCCGGCGAAGCCTAGGCCTCTGCCTGAAGGGATGCCCGGTAGCGTGTGGTCCGCACAGCGATGTCCCATTCGCGCAACAAGGCCTGGCGGTGGGCGTCCTCCATATCGGGGGCGAAACCGGCATACGGTCCTGCGAGGTTGCGAACCGCGTCGAGATCGGACCAGACGCCGGCCTCAAGCCCTGCGAGAAGCGCGGCGCCGAGCGCGGTTGTTTCGAGATTGGCCGGCCGCTCCAGCGGCAGCCCGGCAATGTCGCTGATGAACTGCATCAGCCAGCTGTTCGCGGCCATCCCGCCATCAACGCGGATCCGGTCAAGGGCGACCCCATCCGCGCGCAGGGCGGCAAACAGGTCCTCCGTCTGGTAGGCGACCGATTCCAGCGCGGCCCGGACAAGCTCCGCCCGGCCCGACTGCCGGGTCAGGCCATAAATGCCACCTCTGGCCCCACTGTCCCAGTGGGGGGCACCCAGGCCGGTAAAGGCCGGCACGAGGTAAACACCGCCATTGTCGGGCAGACCCGCGGCCAGAGCCTCGGTGTCGGAACTGGCGCCCACCAGCCCGACCCCGTCGCGCAGCCACTGGGCAACCGCCCCGGCGATGAAGATGGACCCTTCCAGGGCAAAGACCGGCGCGTCCCCGGTCCGGCAGGCCCGGGTTGTGAGCAGGCGATGCGCCGAAGGACGGGCGGTTTCACCTGTGTTGACCAGAAGAAAACAGCCGGTGCCATAGGTCGATTTCGCCATGCCCGCATCAACGCATCCCTGGCCAAAGGCCGCAGCCTGCTGGTCGCCCGCGGCGGCCTGAATGGGCAGGGCGCGTCCAAACAGGACCGGGTCGGTCTGGCCAAAATCCGCACGACTGGGGCGAACCTCGGGCAGCAGGCTGGCAGGCACCCGGAACAGCTCCAGCAGGTCAGGATCCCACTGGCCGGTATGGATGTTGAACAGGCTGGTCCGGGAGGCATTGGTTTCATCGGTCAGGTGCGCGCGCCCACCGGTCAGCTTCCAGATCAGAAAACTGTCGACGGTGCCGAAGGCCAAATGCCCTGCCTCAGCCGCAGCCCGGGCGCCGTCAACATGGTCGAGCAGCCAGGCAATCTTGGTGGCAGAGAAGTAGGGGTCGATCAGCAGGCCGGTGCGCTCACGGATGAGCGCTTCATGTCCGTCGGCCTCCAGCTTCCGGCACAGGGCTGCGGTGCGCCGGTCCTGCCAGACCAGGGCCGGGCCGATCGCTCGACCGGTCCGCCGGTCCCAGATCAGGACAGTCTCGCGCTGATTGGTGATGCCGATGGACACGATCTCCCCCAGACCCGCCGTGGCGACGTCTGACATCACCGTCCGTGCGGTCTGAAGGATGGTCGACCAGATATCGTCCGGCCGGTGTTCGACCCAACCATCATCCGGGAAAATCTGCTCAAAATCCTGCTGGGCGCTGGCAACCACCCGGCCAGAGGCATCGAAGGCGAGGGCCCGGCTTGAGGTGGTGCCCTGGTCGAGCGCCAGGATGAGCGGAGCGCCCGCCACGGTCAGCCCGCCTCGACCAGCCGGTCTATCGTCTTCTGGACGGAGCCATAATCGACTTTGCCGGTCCCCAGAACGGGAATCTCAGGGACGTGGAACACCTTGCGCGGAACCGACAGCTCGGACACGCCGTGGGACTGCGCCCAGGCGAGAATCTCGGCCCGGTTCACCGCGCTGGCCGTTGACAGCAGGATCACCTGTTCGCCCTTGCGCGGGTCCGGGATCGCTGCCGCCGCGTGCATGTCATCCGGCCAGATCGCATTGGCGCAGTTTTCTACTACGGCCAGCGAGACCATTTCGCCGCCAATCTTGGCGAAGCGTTTAACCCGTCCCATGATACGCAGGCAGCCATCCTCGTCGATCGCGACGATGTCACCGGTGTCGTGCCAGCCCTCTGGCGGGGCTTCGATCACGCCGGGCGCACTGGAGCGCATATAGCCCATCATGACATTCGGACCCCGGATCCGAAGCCGGCCGCCCTCGCTGATGCCCTCGACCGGGACCAGATCATAGTCCATGTCACTGAGCAGCTGGCCCACGGTCCCTGGCTTGTTGAGCTCGACGGAATTCGCCGAGACGACGGGCGCGGCCTCGGTGGCGCCATAGCCTTCGAGAATCTCGATATCAAATTTGCGCCGGACGAACTGGCGGGTTTCGTCGCGCACGCGCTCGGCCCCGCACACGGCGAGGCGCAGAGAGTTAAGGTCACCCTCCTTGGCCACCCGCGCATACTGGGAAATGAAGGTGTCCGTGGCCAGAAGCAGGGTGGACCGGGTTTCCCGGATGCGGGTGGCGATTTCGCGGGGCTGAAGCGGCGTCGGGTGGAAAATAGCTTTGACACCAGAAATCAGCGGCAGCACCGCGCCGACCGTCAGGCCAAAGCAATGAAAGGTCGGCAGGGGATTGAACACGCTGTCCGCATCGGCGGACAGTCCGATCAGAGACCGGACCTGTTCCACATTGGCCACGATGTTCTGGTGGGACAGGACCACGCCTTTGGGCTCGCCCTCCGTGCCGGAGGTGAACAGGACAACACCGGGCCGCGAATAATGCCGCGCTTTCTGGAACAGGGCCGGCAGCTTTGGCCCGAGCAGGGCGGCGATCTTGTCTCCCAGGCCCAGGCCCTCGCGGACCTCTTCGAGATAGATCATCTCGGCATGCGGGCTGAGCTCATCCACCAGAGGCTGCAGATTGCCCAGATCGATGAATTTGTGCGCAGTCACAATTTTGGTGACCTGAGCGGCTTTCATGGCGGAACGGATGCTGCTGGCCCCGGCGGAGAAATTCAGCATCGCCGGAACCCGCCCGCTGGCCAGAACAGCACAGAACGCCACGACAGCGCCGGCCCCGGTGGGCAGCATGATGCCCACGGTTTCATCGCGGTCGAAGCGGCGGCCCAGCGCCGATCCCAACCCGAAGGCCCCCCGCAGAATGGTGGCATAGGTCACTTCTGTCCCGTCGCCATCGACAATGATGGTTTTGCCGGGTCCGAAGGTCCGCGCCGCCTTTCGGATCGCAGTAAAAATATCGGAGCGCGTCTTGGAAATATGCCACGGCAAGGGAGCCGGTGAGGCTGGTGACTCCATAACTTCTTTCCCCTCAGAATCCAGTCTTTTGGGGTAGACTGTCAGATTGGGACCGGGACGCAAGATTTTTGCTGCGATTCTGTGCATCTGCGTGGGCCTGCCATGCAGGAGCAGCGCTTGAAGAAAAAGGCAATTCAGGCCATGACACCGGAATGGTCAGCCTGATCGACAACAAGCCGAAGTACCGGCATCCGGAAAAGCGCAATCGTCCGGACACGCCCGTGCTGCGGAAACCCGACTGGATC
>CAJXMY010000234.1 GCA_913056435.1 uncultured Hyphomonadaceae bacterium
GATGTGCCCTCCGGGCTGGATGGTTTGAGCGCCCGTCCCGTTGGGCCCTGTTTCAAGGCCGAGCTGACGGTTACCTTTGCGGCCCTGCGTCCCGCCCACGTGCTGCAGCCGGGGCGCGGCCTGTGCGGCGAGGTGCGAGTGCTGGACATTGGCGTCGCCGTACCGGGACAGGTGGTGTGTTATGCGCCGCAGGAGACCGGGCCTGCCGCGGGGGGCATCCGGCCCCAGCTGTTAGAGATGACGAGCGCGGAGCTCGCCGCGGGTCCGCGTGCCGCTAACTTTATCGAGGCGCTGCGCCGTCTGGCGGCCCGGCGGGGGAGGCCGCTCCTGCTCAGGGCCGGAGAGACGATCCTTGCCCTTCCAGACGGGCGGGCCGTCATCGACCCGCAGGGCACCGCGGCGGTCACAGCCCTTTGGGCGGCCCTGCCGGCAGGCTAGGTGTCGAACGCGGCCAGGGCGGCGCGTGCAATGCGTGCCCCCGCTTCCTGGACGAAATGGCCCGCCTCTTCGACCTCAAGGGGGGGTGGACAGCCCTGAAGGGTCTCGCGCAGCTGCGCCATCAGCGGGGCCCCCAGCACTGGGTCCTGCATGCCAACCGCCATGAAGGTCGGGCCGTGCCAGCGCTCCGCCCACCAGGTCCGCGCACGTCGGCTCGTTTCAATGCCGTCCATGCCGGGATCGGTCATCACCAGTTCGGGAAAACGGCGGACGCCGGCCTTGTAAGACGCCGCCGGGAAGGGCGCGGCATATGCCGCAGCTTCCGGGGCCGTCAGCCCCGGCACGGCGCGTGTCATCAGGCCGGCAATATCGAGATCCGGCTGGGACCGGTTAAAGGCCCGCCAGGCGTCAAAGCCCTCCCCGAGCGTCTGGCCCACGGGCAGCGCCGTATTCATCACGACCAGCCGGTCAAACCGGTCCGGCATGTCCGGCGGCAGGGTGAGACCGAGAATACCGCCCCAGTCCTGACAAACCAGAGTCAGGCCGCGCAGGTCGAACGCTTCAATGAACCGCATCAGCAGGTCTCGATGGAAATGAAAGCTGTACCGGCTATCCTCCACCGGCTTGTCGGATTTCCCAAACCCGATCAGGTCCGG
Organism: uncultured Hyphomonadaceae bacterium; assembly: GCA_913056435.1. Taxonomy (GTDB): domain Bacteria; phylum Pseudomonadota; class Alphaproteobacteria; order Caulobacterales; family Hyphomonadaceae; genus Henriciella. The sequence continues at coordinate 1,095 of CAJXMY010000234.1, forward strand.
CGCAATGACCCGGTGTCCTGCGGCAGTGAAGACCGGGATCATATGACGGTACAGATAGGACCAGGTGGGCTGGCCATGCAGACAGAGCCAGGTGTGCGCGGCATCACGTGGTCCCTCATCGACATAATGCATGCGCAGGGACCCACCCTCGCCATCGGCCAGCATGACATAATGGGGTGCGAAGGGATAATCGGTGAGGCCTTCAAAGCGTGCCTCTGGCGTGCGCAGAACCTCCATCTTGCCGTCTCCCCGATTGCCGCTTGCCGCGGACCGACCCTAATGGGGCTTTACATGTCATTCTTCTCACCGGAAGTAAAATCCGGACAAGAGGATTGGCTGAGCCCGATAAGGTGGCCACCGGCGTCCGATTGCGCGCGTCAATCCCCGGAGGAGCGTGAGCCGGACTCGCCATTGGCGTCTTCCGCTGGCCAGTCTGTGTCGCGGAGCCAGACGCCCCGCCGTCGATCGGTCTGAAAAACATCCGAGTGTTCCAGGCGTGCCCGCAAGGTGGCCACCGGATTCTTGCCGCCAATAGGGACGCCCCTTGCCCGAACGGCCTTCACCAGATCGCCGAGGCGCAGGGGATGGCCCGCAGCCTTCAGCGCTTCGACGCTGGCCGTTTCTGTCTGCGCCACGACCTTGCCGGATCGCCGGACCGGCCGCTTAGCGGGCCGGGTCCGACCGGGCGTTTTTGGCAGCGCCTCATGCGCGTCGATGAGGGCGCGCAGCTGCGCCATATAGTCTAGTTTTGGGGCAAGCTGGATCTCGAGAGCGGCGAGTTCTTCGCGGGCGGCTTTTATAATTCTGGACATGGTTGCTTCCTTTCTCTGAAGCGCCCCACCTGAACAAAATAAATAAAAGTGGAACATAAATTCAAACAAAAATGAAGTAAAGAATTACTTCTTTGCTGATTTCAATTCATCGTCATGTCCGTTTTATATGGATCAAAATAAAAAAGGGAGGCTTTCGCCTCCCTCTAAATCGTCAGATCGCTTTGTGCAGGCCTATTCAGCCGCATCGAGAACCGGGGTCACGGACACATACTGCCGGTTCCCACGCTTGCGGCTGAAGGCAACCTTGCCCTCAACAAGAGCGTAGAGGGTATGATCCTTGCCCATCCCGACGCCACGGCCCGGATAGGTCCGCGTGCCGCGCTGGCGGATGATGATGTTTCCCGGGATCACATGCTCCCCACCAAATTTCTTGGTGCCGAGATATTTAGGGTTTGAATCGCGACCGTTCTTGGATGAGCCGCCTGATTTCTTATGAGCCATGGTGCTGGTTTCCTAATTCGGTGTCTGTATACAGGCCTCAGGCGCCCTTGGCGAGAGCCTTGGCCTGCTTGACCCAGTCGTCGCGTTCTACGCGGCCCGACATGTTCAACTCGGCTTCCAGCTCCGCAATCTGGGCCTTCTTCAAGCCGCCAATCTGCCAGTAATGGAAAATCCCGGCCGCATTGAGCTTCTTCTCGAAGGCTGGTCCGATCCCGGTAATTTTCTTCAGATCGTCAGCGGTCCCCTGAGCGGCGGCGAGCCGACCACGATCATCCGCCCCGGTCGAGGTCTCGGCTTTCTTGGGTGCGGCTTTCTTGGGCTCAGCCTTGGCCTCTGCAGGCTTTGCCGGAGCCTTTTTCGGAGCTGCCTTTGCGGCGGTCTTGGCCTCTGCTGCGGCTTCAGGCGCGGCGGTCTTTGCAGCCGTGGTCTTTGGCGCCGCTTTCTTGGCGGCTGGTTTCTGACCCTTGGCCAGAATGGATTCGATGGTCACGACGGTTTCAAGCTGGCGGTGACCCTTTTTGCGGCGATAGGTGTTGCGCTGCCGCTTTTTGAAAATCATCACCTTGGCGCCCTTGCGCTGCTCGGCAACTTTTCCAACGACACTGGCGCCAGCCACGGTTGGCGCGCCGACCTCGACCTTGCCGTCCTTGCCAAGAAGCAGAACCTCTTCAAACGTGACGTCATTGCCAGCCTCGGCATCGAGCTTCTCAATGATGATCTCGTCACCTTCGGCAACTTTATACTGTTTGCCACCTGTCTTTATGACCGCGAACATGGCCTCGTCCTTTTCAGACTTTCAAAATGCGATTTTGGCCGCCGCCACGTTTTGGCGCGGACATGAAGCGGCGGGTAAACACGAAAGCGGCGGCCGAGTCAAACCCCTCTGGGCATGAAGTGCAGGTCTTGAACAGTTTTCCCGTTGGGGGTAGGTCCGCGGATCAAGGAGAGGTGCCGGAGTGGCTGAACGGGACGGTCTCGAAAACCGTTGAGCGCGCAAGCGTTCCGAGGGTTCGAATCCCTCTCTCTCCGCCAAAAATGGACAGTTCTCTACCCTTGAAACCAGCCCGATAACCAGGATTGCAAACCATCTGCAAACCAGTTTGTTCGTGTTTCGTTACTCGGCGGCTGCCACATCATCGTTTAGAACCGAGTGGTCCATCTCCAATTTGTCCATGAACAACTTGGCCG
>CAJXMY010000235.1 GCA_913056435.1 uncultured Hyphomonadaceae bacterium
CAGTCCTCCCATCCACCTTTTCAGTCGATGGTAAGGAACAATGTGAGGCTATAGATACCTCTGAGGTATACCACGGGTCGCGAACAGTAGCTGGAATGGCTCTAATTTGGCAAAGTAGGTTGCGCGGGGCCCCTAGTGACTCCAGGAACAGTGTGGACTGAGAACTGGAAGATGTCGTCTACCAGAGTACCCATCAATTCGGTGACCCTGACTTTAACGACCTTTGCTGCGTGTAGAGGATCCAGTACCGCATTAACGGGCTTTGGTTCCCGGGAAGAGTGGCGCGTCTTGAAGCAACGTCACTTTATCACTTTCTACACTCGTTGTCTTTCGTGAAAGGGGCTCCGAAAGCTGCAACGACGAAGTATTTAGGAGGCGTTCTTCCGGTAACACCAGCTGGGTGATGGTTCCGTTGAGGACACTGAATATGGTCATGGTAGACCTCTCTTCACGAGCCAAAGACATGGGTTTTCCGGGTTATTTCTTAATTGTTGCCGACTTCATTCAATGGGCCAAAGACCATGCCATCCCAGTTGGCCCAGGGCGGGGTTCAGGTGCAGGTTCGATTGTGGCTTGGGCTTTGAAGATTACTGACCTTGATCCAATCCGTTACGGCCTGCTGTTCGAGCGGTTCCTGTCCAAGGAACGCCGCGAGCCGCCCGATATCGACGTTGATTTCGAACATGAGCGGCGCGAGGAGGTGATCCAGTACATTTATCAGCGCTATGGCCGCCACCGTGCGGCGCTGACCGCCACCGTGATCTCCTACCGGCCCCGCTCGGCGGTGCGCGAAGTGTGCAAGGCGCTCGGCCTGTCGCAGGAGATCGCAACAGCGCTCGCCGGGACGGTGTGGGGCAGCTGGGGCTCCGACATCAAGCGGGCGCAGATCCGGCAGGCCGGCCTCGACCCCGACACGCCGCTGCTGCGCCGGGCGATCCAGCTGACCCGTCAGCTGATCGGCTTCCCGCGCCACCTGTCGCAGCATGTCGGGGGCTTCATCCTGACCCGCACCGCCCTGACTGAGACGGTGCCGATCGGCAATGCCGCCATGCCGGACCGGACCTTCATCGAATGGGACAAGGACGACATCAATGCGCTGGGCATCATGAAAGTGGATGTGCTGGCGCTGGGCATGCTGAGCTGCATCCGCAAGGCCTTCGACCTGCTGGCCCAGCACAAGGGCATCGCGCACAGTCTGGCCAGCCTGCCGCCGGAGGATCCGGCGACTTATGACATGCTGTGTGCCGGCGACAGCCTCGGCGTCTTCCAGGTCGAAAGCCGGGCCCAGATGAACATGCTGCCGCGCCTGCGGCCGCGCTGCTTCTACGACCTCGTCATCGAGGTGGCGATTGTCCGGCCCGGCCCGATCCAGGGCGACATGGTGCATCCCTATCTGCGCCGGCGGCAGGGGCTGGAGACGGTCACCTATCCCAGTCCCGCGCCAGAGCACGGCCCGCCCGACGAGCTGGCGCGGATCCTGTCACGCACGCTCGGCGTCCCCCTGTTCCAGGAGCAGGCGATGCAGATCTCGATCGATGCGGCCCGGTTCACCCCCGAAGAGGCCAATGGCCTGCGCCGGGCCATGGCGACCTTTCGCAAGGTCGGTACCATCGAGTCCTATGAGCAGATGATGGTCGGGCGTATGACGGCGCGCGGCTATGACCCGATCTTTGCCAAACGCTGCTTCGACCAGGTCAAGGGGTTCGGCGAATATGGCTTTCCGGAAAGCCATGCCGCCTCCTTCGCCCTGCTGGTCTATGTCTCCTCCTGGCTGAAATGCCACCATCCCGACGTGTTCTGCGCCGCCCTGCTCAACAGCCAGCCCATGGGGTTCTACGCCCCGGCCCAGATTGTGCGGGACGCGCGCGAGCATGGGGTTGAGATCCGGCCGGTCGACCTCAACCGATCGGACTGGGACAATACGCTGGAGCCGGCCGACGGGCCGTTCTGTGCCGTCCGGCTCGGCCTGCGCCAGGTGGACGGCCTGCGCGAGGATGAGATGCAGGCCCTGCTGGCGGCCCGTGGCGGCGGTTATGACCGGCCGGAGGAAGTCCGCCGGCGCACCGGAATTTCGCGCCGGGCGCTGGAACTGCTGGCGGCCGCCGACGCCTTCCGATCCATGGGGCTCGACCGCCGGGCCGCGCTGTGGGCGGTGCGGGGCGAGGCGGCAGGTAAGACCCTGCCCCTGTTTGCCGCAGCCGATACCGCCGAGCAGGGCGCCGAGCCGGTCACTCCGCTGCCGGCCATGCCAGCGTCCGAGCACGTTATCCAGGATTACCAGACCACCCGCCTGTCTTTGAAGGACCATCCCCTGTCCTTCCTGCGCGCCCGCTATCGGGAATACGGCCTGATGACCGCGGTCGAGGCGACCGCCGCCCCCAATGGTCGTCGGGTGCGCCTGGCCGGGATCGTCCTGGTGCGCCAGCGGCCGGGCTCGGCCAATGGCGTCTTCTTTGTGACACTGGAGGATGAGACCGGGGTCGCCAATCTGGTGGTCTGGCCCCGGGTCGGGGAGCTGTACCGCCCGGTCCTGATGGGGGCCCGGATCCTGCTGGTCAACGGCCGCGTCCAGACGGCCGACAATGTCACCCATATCGTCGCCGACCAGCTGATCGACCGGACCGACGATCTCTCCCTGCTCTCGGAAGAGGTGCAGGCCGACCCGTTTTACGGCGTCCTCGCACATGCCGATCACGGCAAGGCGCCGCTCTCGCCGCAGAATGCCGCCGCGGTACAGCGCCGGGCCGAGCTGCGCGCCGCCGATCCGCTGCTCGCCAGCCTGTCGCCGACCGACGAGGTCCGCCGCCCGATCCAGGAGACCCGGGCCTCACGCCCGAAACCGGCCAGTGACACGCGCCGCCATCCCCGCAATGTCCGGATCATTCCGAAGAGCCGGGACTTTCACTAGGCCAGTCGCGCGCCATCCGGTGGCCCGGCATCCACCCGTGCCAGACAGATCGCTCCCGTCGCATCGGCAAACCCCAGAACAAGTACCTCCGAGCGGACTGGTCCGATCTGGCGGGGCGGAAAATTCACGACCGCCATAACCCGGCTTCCGACCAGCGCATCGGGCGTGTAATGATGGGTAATCTGGGCAGAGCTTTTCCGGACCCCGATGGCCGGACCGAAATCAATCCGGAGCTTATAGGCCGGTTTCCGGGCTTCGGGAAACGCTTCGGCGCCAATCACGGTCCCCAGGCGAATATCGACCTTGAGGAAATCGTCAAAACTGATCTCCGGCGCGGCGGGGGCGTCGGCCTGAAAATTCTTGTGCATACGGTTCTGATCCTCGTTTCCATTCAACCCTGCAGGACAGGCATAGCGGGATGTCAGGCAAAACCAAGCAGTTCAACCGACCGGCCATCGATCCGGGCCCGGACATAGCCGTCGCTCCGAGCTTGCTTGAGCACCTCTTCGTGAGTGCCTTTCCGGCCCCGGACCACTGGCGCCAGGACCTGAAAGCGGCTGCCAACTGGCAGGTGCGCGATTTGGTCCACGATCATTTGTGCGGACT
>CAJXMY010000236.1 GCA_913056435.1 uncultured Hyphomonadaceae bacterium
GCGGGCTGGGCCATCGTCGACACGGGCATGCCGACTGACACGACGAAGGCGGCTTGGCGCACCATATTCGACAAGATGTTAGGTGGTCGTCCAGTTTGGCGGATCATCGTCACACACATGCATCCCGATCATATCGGGAATGCTGGCTGGTTGAGCCGGAAGTTCCCCGGGGCCGAATTTTGGGTTAGCCGGCTGGAGTATCTGAGTTGTCGAATGCTCGTTGCTGATACCGGGCGGGACCCGCCCAAGGCCGGACTTGATTTCTATCACCGGGCGGGGTGGTCGAGTGACCAGATCGAGACTTACCGGACGCGCTTTGGCGGCTTCGGTCGGGCGGTGTCTCGCTTGCCGGATTCCTATTTCAGACTGGAGGACGCCTTGGTCTTCGACATGGCCGGGCACGAATGGGAGGTTATTGTTGGCAATGGTCATTCGCCGGAGCATGCCTGCCTGTTCTGTCGTAAATTGAATTTGTTCATATCGGGCGATCAGCTGCTGCCGAAGATTTCGTCAAATGTGTCTGTTTTTCCGACAGAGCCTAAGGGCAATCCTCTCGGCGACTGGCTCAGCAGCTGCGAGAAACTCAAACACATCCTACCTCATGATGTTCTGGTCCTTCCAGCGCATAATGAGCCATTTGTCGGCGCCCATGATCGCCTCGATCATCTGATCAGAGGCCATCAAATTGCATTGCGTCGACTGTCGCAGCGGCTCGGTCAGGCTCCGCGGCGAGCAATTGATGTTTTCCCTGCGATATTTGGGCGGGCGATTGACGAGGACTCCCTGAGCATGGCAACGGGCGAGGCTCTGGCCCACCTCAACTATCTGATCGAGGCGGGCAGCGCCAAAAGACAGGAGGCCTCCGACGGGGTCACCTGGTATCAGGCTGTATGAAACTCATCTGACATTTTTTCACCATGAAGGTCGCGTTAGGTCGCTGAACGCGATAATCGAATTGGGTCAGAGCCGTTTGCGGCCTCATGGTTGCGGAAAAACTTTGACAGGAAGGATGTTTTTATGGGCGACACCGCCACCTCATCATCAGATCAGGAGACCTCGGGTGGCCTTCGGGAGAAGGTGGTCAAGGAGCTTCGGGAATGGGGCGTGACCCTTGCGGTTTTCATTCCAATTTTTCTGGTCTTTTCCGCGTTCATCTATGAGTTAAGGGTCATACCGTCTGAGAGCATGGTGCCCAACCTTCAGGTTGGTGATCGGGTGGCCGTCAACAAGTTTGCTTATGGCTACTCAAGAAATTCCCTTCCATTCAGCCTTGGCCGGTACGTCCCTCTTCCGGAGGGGCGGCTTTTTGGTCGTGTGCCAAAGCGGGGCGACGTCGCTGTATTTGAACACCCCCACACGCCACGGGTGATGATCAAACGCATCATTGGTCTGCCGGGCGATGAGGTTCAGCTGCGAGGCGGCCAGATTTATCTGGACGGCGAACCGATTGGCCGGGAATTCGTCAGACGCGTTAGATATGTGGAGAACGGCAGAGGGGGATCGGTTCTGGCGAGGGAATATCGCGAAACAGACGGAAGCCGGACTTGGTTGAGCCACTCCTTTGAAAATGGTGGGGCCTATAACGACACGATCACGTTTCGTGTGCCGGAAGGGCATTATCTCTTCATGGGCGATAACCGCGACAACTCGCTTGATGGTCGTAGTATTTCCGGGCATTGCCCGGAAACGGAGCCAGGCGTGGTCGATGGGGCGGGGTGTCCACCCCGGCTTGGCGTATCACCCGACAAGGCTTCGATTGGTTTTGTTCCATTCGACAATTTGATCGGCCGGGCAGATACGGTTCTTTTCAGCACATATAGCTGTGGGCGTGCCGGTGCAGAGCCCTGTATGAAGCCGCGATTGTGGCGGGGTTTATAAGAGCGCGCTTCAGGCTTGAAGGAGAGGTGCGAACAGGTCTAAGCCTAGATGCGTCAGACAAGTGACGGACGGGGCAGTATCGTGGACAAACCCATTTCTCATGGCACCAGGGGCCCGATTATTGTGTCGCGCCATGGCCGCCCGGCCCTGGACCGCTCAGCGGGGCCAAAGCTGGACTGGGTTGATTATCGGGACTGGTGGGAAAGATATGAGCTCGGTAGTCTTGCCGAGGATCAGGCTCCCCCTGAAAGCTTGATGGAAGCGGTCGCCGACATGTCCTTGGTGCTGAGCTCGGCCCGTCAGAGAGCAATCGAAACGGCCCGTTGGGCGACAGGGGGGCGGGAACCGGAGGCTTTTCCCGTGTTCAATGAAGCTCCGTTGCCGCCGCCCCGGTTAAACAATAGGTATTTCCTCCCAAAAACGTGGAACATTCTGGCGCGCATGGCGTGGCTGCAGGGGCATCACCTTGATGGCGAGAGCGTTAGCGAGGCGCGCGAAAGGGCAAGGAAAGCCGCTCTTCACTTGCATCAGGCGGCAGAAGGGAAAAGTGTCTATCTGGCGGCGCATGGATGGTTCAATCGGATGTTGCGGCGCCCGCTGAAACACTTGGGATGGGTGTGCGTAAGGGATGGTGGAGATGGGTACTGGAGTTACCGCGTCTATGAATATCGCGGAAAAGGCCCTTTGAAGGATTGAGACTGCGGACGCGCGTGTCTAGGGTGCTGTCCACAGGACTGGAGGTGCATGGGAATGGCTGCCGAAAAACCCGTTGAGACCATGAGCTTTGAAGAGGCGCTCGCGGAACTGGAAACCATTGTCAGGCAGCTGGAGCAGGGCGATGTCGACCTTGAGCAGACGGCGCGTATTGGGGTCCATTGTCGTCTCGAAGAGCTGCTTCGGGTTCATTTCGCCGAGACCTTTGTAGCGCTGAATGCTTAAGCCACGACGGCCAATGGTTCGGATGTTATCCACCAGTTCGATGATCGAGTGCAGTTCGATGATGTTTTCCTTTTTCGGATCACCTTTATTTTCGATGAGTTGATAGCGGGGCGCTTCGGTCTTGGAAAATTTGTGGGCATCCATACCGATCCCAGCAAGGCCTCGCAGGAGCTTGGTCATTTCCATGGATTCGAAGATCTCATGCAGGGAGATACGCTGTTGCACCTTGATGCCCTCTTCGTTGGCGATTTCACGCACCACGGTGCCTTCCATGTCTTCGTCATCAATCGAAAGCTCCGTGTGGAAGGCGATGCGCTCGTCATCGTTTTTGAGGAAGCGGAATTCCTCTTCATTGCCGGTGCGGATCCGCACGATGTAGCGTGGCAGCTCGTAAGTCTCTTTGACGTGCTGATCAAGGTAGCTGGCAAAGTCGCAGCCATAACGCGTTACTCCGCGACCAATCATCTCGAGGCGCGACAGTGATTCAACCAGTTCATCAATGTGCTCCCCAGTGAGGCTCTTGCCGTCACGCAAACGCTCCAAATGCACGTCTTCCGAGCCGAGCTCGAGTAAGATACGGTTGAGTTGCGGGTCATTGTCGACGTATTGTTCGCGGCGCTTACGCTTGATTTTGTAAAGGGGCGGTTGCGCAATGTAGACGTAACCGGCTTCGATCAGTCCCTTCATTTGTCG
>CAJXMY010000237.1 GCA_913056435.1 uncultured Hyphomonadaceae bacterium
GCACACCACCTGTGGTCCCTGCAGGTCATGATGGACGAACCTCATCTGGTATCTGAGATCCATCGCGAGTTTAGCGAAGCCGGAGCAGGCATTGCCTGCCTCAATACCTACGCCATCACGCGCGCCCGCCTCGCCAGAGGCGAGGTAGAGACCCCTCTCGAGGTCCTGCTGGAGAAGGCTTGCGAGCTTGCGGCAGCGGGTATCGAGGCGAGTGGCGCCGAAGACGTCAGCCTCATCAGTAGTTTGCCTCCGCTGGTAGCGAGCTATCGACCTGATACAGAACTCCCCTTTGAGCAGATGGTTAGGGAGTACCGGGAGCTTATTGAACTGCAGGCACCCCGAGTGCATGGCTTTCTGGCAGAGACCATTGCCTCGGTCACAGAGGCGAGAGCCGTGCTGACGGCAGGAGAGCAGGCCGGTAGCCGCATCATGCTGGGACTGACAGTCACAGACGAGGACGGCACACGCCTCCGGTCAGGGGAGTCACTCGCTGAGGCTCTCGATGCCATCGATGACTTCCAACCTCTCGCGGTGGTGATCAACTGCTCCAAGCCAGAAGCCGTCTCACAGGCCATGCCGGTGCTGGCCGAGTCTCGCTTTGTATACGGCGCTTTCGCCAATGGCTTTACTGCCATTGATGCACTGGAGCCGGGCGGTGTGGTTGATGTGTTGCACGCCAGAGAAGACCTGTCCCCCAGCCAGTACGCGACCTTCGCGGCTGACTGGTTAGACGCCGGAGCCACCGTGATTGGCGGTTGCTGCGAGGTGGGACCCGAGCACATCAAAGCGCTCGACACCTTGCTGCAGGATCGAGGTCACCAGAAGTTGACCTGGGGCGATTTGGCCACCTGATCGAGACCCGCGACTCCCAGCACACTCAGGAGGTGATGGAAGCGCTGGCGCAGGCTGGATATCCGCCGCGGACCAACTAATATAGTGTCCTACAAGCGGCGTGCGCGTCGTCTGGATCATTCAACCGAAAAAACAGAGACACTATGCTGAAACACATCCTGCTCGCCTTTGGCGTGATGACCTTTGCGCTTGCTGGCGAGACGCAGAACATTCAGCAGACCAAGGGCGATTTTGTCGACAAGTTCCGGCAGCTGGACGAGGTCCTGCCCACCCCGAATGTTTATCGCAACGCCGCCGGGGCGCCTGGACATCAATACTGGCAGCAGCAGGCCGATTACGACATTGAGGTCACGCTGGACGAACCGGCGCGCCGGATCAGCGCCCACGCTGACATCACCTATCAGAACAATTCGCCCGACACGTTGATCTATCTCTGGCTACAGCTGGACCAGAACCGGTTCCGTCCGGACTCGCTGGCCGAGCGGAGTCAGGATTTTTCCGGCAGGGCCGCGCCGGGCACTCTGAATGCTGCCGCCTCGCCCACACCTTCAATCAGCCTGTCCCAGCTGCGACGTCTGCAGGCCCTTGACGATACGGCTTATGGTTACAGGCTGGGTGAGGTCCTTGATGAGCGTGGCGAGCCCCTCGAGGCGACGGTGGTCGACACGCTGATGCGTATTGATTTGCCGCGTCCACTCCGGTCCGGTCAGAGTGTTCGTTTCAGCCTCGACTGGTCCTATAATCTGGTGGACCATGCTGCGGTCGGGGGCCGGGCGGGCTATGAGCATTTTCCCGATGATGAGCGTGAAGGTGGCAACGATATTTTCCTGGTGGCCCAGTGGTTTCCGCGTCTGGTCGCCTACACGGACTATGAGGGCTGGCACAATAAAGCCTTTCTGGGACGGGGCGAGTTTACGCTTGAATTCGGGAATTATGAGGTCGAGATCACCGTCCCTGATGACCATATCGTGTCGGCGACCGGTGAACTGCAGAATGCCCGCCAGGTGCTGACCGCCCGGCAGCGCGCGCGTCTGACTGAGGCCGCCTCGGCAGACCATCCGGTTTTCATTGTCAGTCCGGAGGAAGCGCTGGCCGCGGAATCCTCTCAGCCGGAGGGGACCAAGACATGGCGGTTCCGGGCGGACAATGTGCGCGATTATGCCTGGGCCTCCTCGCGGAAATTTGCCTGGGACGCACAGGGGCACCGTCAGCCCGGAGCAGAGCATGACACCGTCATGGCCATGTCCTTCTACCCCAAGGAGGGCGGTGAACTTTGGCAGAAATATTCCACCGCGGCCGTCATCCATACGCTGGACGTCTATTCCAGGTTTTCCTTCGATTATCCCTATCCCACGGCCCAGTCAGTGAATGGGCCGGTGGGCGGCATGGAATACCCCATGATCACGTTCAACGGACCGCGCACCACGCTTCAGGAGGATGGCAGCCGGACCTATTCCATGGCGGAGAAGGTTTTCCTCGTCGGTGTCGTCATTCATGAAATCGGTCACATCTACTTTCCCATGGTGGTCAATTCCGATGAGCGCCAGTGGACCTGGATGGACGAAGGGATCAACAGCTTCCTGGACAGTGTGGCCGGGTATGAATGGGACCCGGACATGCCCTGGACCCGGTCCCTGCCGCGTGACCTGATCTACTATATGGTCTCGGAAAATCAGGTTCCGATCATGACACAGTCTGACAGCGTCCGGAATCTTGGTCCCAATGCCTACGGAAAACCATCTGCGGCCCTTCACATTCTGCGCGAAACCGTAATGGGCCGAGAGTTGTTCGATTTCGCCTTCCGCGAATATGCACGGCGCTGGCGCTTCAAGCGTCCGACGCCATCCGACTTCTTCCGGACCATGGAGGAGGCATCGGGTGTTGATCTGGACTGGTTCTGGCATGGCTGGTTCTACACCACAGACCACGTGGACATGGCGATGGAGGACATCAAGTGGATGCAGATGGATTCGCAGGACCCCGACGTAGAGGCGGCCTTCCGCCAGGCGGCCGACGAGCGCGAGCCCAAGGACATCACCCAAATGCGCAACGCCGACGGCGGGGTGCCGGTGTCGTACCTCGAAGCAGATCCCACGCTCAACGACTACTACACGACGACGGGCAAGTACGAAGTGCTCGAGCTCGACCGCCAAGAGTCACGTGAAACGCTCGAGGGCATGAGCGAGGAGGATCGCGCGTTGTTGAACAGCGGCAAGCAGTACTACGAAATCACGTTCCGCAACGTTGGAGGCCTCGTGATGCCGCTCATCCTGGAGTTCGAATACGAGGACGGCGAACGCGAGGTGCGTCGCATCCCGGCTGAGATCTGGAAGATGAGCGAACCGACCGTGACCAAGGTCTTTGTGACCGACCGTCCCGCAGTGCGCATCACGCTCGACCCGTACATGGAGACAGCCGACGTGGACATGGGCAACAACGTTTGGCCTCCGCGTCCGGAGCCTACGCGTTTCGAAGTCTTCCAAGGCGGCGGTTACAGCCGTTACGGCGGTGGAGGGGAGAACCCGATGCAGCGCGCGCGTCGCGACGCCGAGCAAAACGGTGCTTCAGAAGAGTAATCGGATCCTTTCCGGTTACCCCAAAAGGATCATGAGTCCGATGGAGGCTGTGGCCAACGCCACGCCCCATCGGGCTT
>CAJXMY010000238.1 GCA_913056435.1 uncultured Hyphomonadaceae bacterium
GAGGCTTCGGAGCCCTGATTACGGCCGTGAGGAGGTCGGTTTTCCCGATCCTGCTATTCTGGGCATCCGAAAAGGCAGCATCAGCTTCGTTATAGGGGATCGGAAGCGGCCGCCAACATAGGATTCGTGCATCATCCGGACGGGTTCGCCCATTGCCCAGCTGTCGATAACCGACCGTGCATAAAATGGTGTGTCTTCGAGGGTTTGGATGGTGCCTTTGCGGACATAAGCTGTGTCTGCGGCCGTCCGGCGTTTGATCCGGAAAATGGGGGATGGTTTCAAGATGTGCTTTGGTGGATGCGGGATTGGCGTGCTGGTGCCGTCTTTCTTAAAGACCCGCGAGAGCCGGAGGCTTCGCCCGTCCCGCAGGTCCGTATTGTAAAAGATAACGGTCTCGCCGGAGCTCAGATCCCCTCTGGCCCAGTCCCAGTAACTGAAATCGTCCTCAAGGGGCGCGCGACCGCGATTATGATCGAAATAGGCTTGTCCCGACCAGCTGAGCTCCGGGGCCGTGAAGGCGACCTCGACCCGCGCGGAGGGGGCGATGGGCTGCCAGTCATGCCGGCCATTCCCGGCAATATCAAAAATGGTCTGATGGGGGGTATCCAGTGTCAGACGGATGGTGCCCTCGACTTTGCGCGGGAAGGGTGCGCCGCGTTCGCAAATCTGAATTTCCAGACTATCGGGCCGCCTGTGGATCTCGCTTGGGCCGACCCGGAACCAGTCTGGTCCGGTTTCCAGGTCCCGGGCGCCGCGTTCTGTCATGGCCCATCGCGTGCGGTCAGGGCCGTAAAGCGCGACATTGATAGCACAGTGATTATGGGGCCGCGCGCGTCCCGACCAAGCATAATAGGGTGAGAAAACGCTGCCAATGAAGGCGATCACGGTAAATCCGTATTTTCCGTCATCAGACAGGGCATCGACATACCACCAGGCATACCCGCCCGCCGGAACATCCAGATCGAACCGGCTGATGTCCAGTTGGCGGGCAGAGAGAGGTGAGACGAGACCCATAAGGTCATTGTTGACGCTCTGACCTACGAACGTCAATCAAAATTGACAAACAGTAATGACCAGATAGAGTTACAGCAAAAGGGGGATCCTATGGACACTGATGCGCTCATTGAATGGGCTTTGGAGCGCGCGGTCACCGCGTCGGAGTCCCGAGGGGCCCCGCCGAAACTGGGGGCAGCCATCCGCCATGCCGTTTTTCCAGGTGGAGCCCGTGTCCGTCCGCAGCTGGCCCTCGCAGTGGCTTATGCCTGCAGCGACGCGGATAATCTGCAATGCGCCGCGGGGGCCGGAGCGGCCATAGAGCTTTTGCACTGTGCGTCACTTGTCCACGACGATCTTCCCTGTTTCGACGATGCGGACCGGCGCCGGGGCAAGCCCTCTGTTCATCGCAGCTATGGTGAAGCGCTCGCGGTGCTGACGGGGGATGCTCTGATCATTGCTGCGTTCGAAACCCTCCGGCGGGAGGCGACCGACAGGCCGCATGTCCTGCCGCAGCTGCTTGATATTATAACCGAGGCTGTTGGTACCCCGAATGGTATTATAGCGGGTCAGGCCTGGGAGAGTGAGGCTGAGCTCGATCTGGTCGCCTATCATCGGGCGAAAACGGGTGCTTTGTTTGTCGCGGCGGCTGCAGCGGGCGCGGCGTCGGTTGGCGCGGACCCGGCGCCATGGCGCGCGCTGGGTGAGCGTCTGGGAGAGGCATATCAGGTTGCCGACGACCTTCGGGACGCTGTCATGGAGGCTGACGCGCTTGGAAAGCCCTCTCGTCAGGACGCCGCGCACAACAGACCCAGTGCTGTCGCCGCGCTTGGGCTGGACGGCGCCGTTGCCCGTCTGAACGGCCTGATCGAGCAAGCGGCGAATTCGGTGCCGGAATGTCGTGGCAGCGGGATGCTTCGCAAACTGGTCTATGCGCAGGCGGCACGGCTGATGCCGCCGACGCTGGTGCCCAGTGCCGCAGAATGATCCGGGCCTGCGGAAGGTAAGATGAGTTGGCAGGAGCCCTTTCTGCGCTGGCGGGACCGCCGTCTTGCGGATCCGGCATTTCAAGGCTGGTTGGCGGGCTTGCCCCTGATTGGGGCGCTGGCCCGTCGTAAAGCGGCGCAGGCTTTCGACCTGTGTGCGGGCTTCGTTTATTCTCAGGTACTTCAGGCCTGCATCGAGGTCGATCTTCTGGGTCTCGTGCGCACGGGGCCTCTGTCATTGGAGTCCATTCGGGAGGGTACAGGGTTGCCGGCTGCAGGTGCGGAGCGGCTGGTGCGGGCGGCAGCTGCCCTCGACCTGCTCGCGCCGCGCGGTCCAGGTTATGGTCTGGGGGAGACCGGTGCCGCCCTGCTGGGAAATCCGGGCGTTTTCAGCATGATCCGTCATCATAAATTGCTCTATGAAGATCTCGTGGACCCCGTCGAGCTGCTCCGCGCGCGCCGGACAGATACCCGGCTGGCCCGCTATTGGGCCTATGCCGGTGAGGCGGAGCCGGGGCAGGTCAAGACTGAATCTGTCTCGGATTATTCGGATCTGATGGCGCAGACGCAGGCGTTCATTGCAGCCGAAATTCTCCATGCCTGCGACTTTCGCAAGAGCCACCACGTCATGGATGTTGGTGGCGGCGCCGGGGCATTTCTGGAGGCTTTGGGCCGCGCCCATCCGTCCTTGTCGCTGACCTTGTGCGATTTGCCCGGTGTCGTACCCCTGGCCGAGACCCGCCTGACAGAGGTTTTTCCTGGCCGGGAGATTCGCTATGCCGGCCGTGATATGTTCCGGGACCGCCTGCCGGGCGGTGCGGATACGGTGACACTTGTTCGAATCCTTCATGACCATGACGATGACCAGATTCGCATCCTGCTGAGTGCTATTCGGAAGGCTTTGCCCGAGTTTGGCCGTCTGATTATCGCCGAGCCCATGGCGGCGACGCCGGGCGCCCAGGCTATGGGCGATGCCTATTTCGGCCTGTATCTGTGGGCCATGGCCAGTGGGCGCCCGCGCAGTTTCGCCGAGATCAGGTGTTTTCTGAATGAAGCCGGGTTCGCGCATGTCCGGGAGCGGAGATCGCGGCAGCCGCTGCTGACACGGGTGATCGAGGCCCTCTGAAGTTGCGTTGATTTAGATCAAACGTAATTCAAGATTGACACTTGTTAATGTAAAGCTACAGTTACATCCATGCATTCTGCTGTGATGCCATCCCAAGCGCTGAAGCGCGGTGACGGATCGGAGGCGCTGGGTTCAAAAGGCGCCGTTACGACTCCGGGCACAAGCTATGCGATTATGTTCAGCGGTGGACGCAAGCTTGAGGTGCGGTCCGTCGACCTCGTTGCGCCAGGGCCGGATGACGTCGTGGTCGCGGTAGAATGGTCCGGGATCAGCACGGGAACAGAACGTCTTTTGTGGACCGGTGAGATGCCGGCGTTCCCGGGGCTGACCTATCCTCTGGTGCCAGGCTACGAGACCGTTGGGCGCGTGATCGCGGCCGAACGGAATCCGGGG
>CAJXMY010000239.1 GCA_913056435.1 uncultured Hyphomonadaceae bacterium
TTCTCAGCCGTGTGTCTCTTTCCGAACGCGCGACCCAATGGAGACTCGTTCTTGGTGGTGTGATTGCCGTTGTCGTTGCTGAGGGCGTGAGCGCGTGGCTTGACGCGAGTCTCGGACCGATTGACCCGGAACTCGTACTACTGGCATCCACGGTCCCCGTGCCGCCGATGCCGCTCTATACTCTTGCGGGTCTTGGCGCTGCCTGCGTTGTCGTGGGGGGCTGCCTGCTGTTCTCAGATAGTCTGAAGGCCGTGGGGGTTTTGCATCTACTGACCCCTGCAGGGCGGCAAACTCTGACGCTTTACATAGCCCATATTCTGGTTGGCATGGGGACGCTCGAAGCCCTGGGCATGCTTGGAGCGCAAACCGTCGCACAGGCGCTTGGAGCATCCCTACTGTTCTGTTTCGCGGCAACGGTCTTCGCGCTGATCTGGGCGCGCTGGTTCAATCGTGGACCGATCGAAGCAATAATGCGAAAGGTGGCAGGCTAGCGCCCAGCGCCGCCCAAAAGGCGGGACAATGGCCTCGCAAGGGCGCTCTAGCGCTAGTATCCGCCACTAGACATTATCGGCCGCGCGCCGATGGCCGCTTATGATCCCAAGCGGAGCTTCTGAAATAGTGATTATTATTCAGCGCCCTGCGCCTGCCTTAGGCGCATAAAACTTGCTCCCTCCAGCTGAAACATTCGCAAAAGTGTCGTTAAAATCAGGAATACACTAGGACGGTTGTGCAACTACAGGTGTACGCTATGCGGGTATTGTTTCTTTGCGTCGCAAATTCTGCCCGCAGCCAAATGGCAGAGGGCCTGGCTCGGGCGTTGCTTGGTGAGGGGCATGTTGTCGCCAGCGCCGGTTCGAGCCCCAGTCGGGTTAATCCACATGCCGTCGAAGTCATGTCAGAACTTGGCATAGATATAACAGGTCATGTATCCAAATCAGTGGATCAATATGACCCCTCCGATTTCGATTATGTGGTGACCCTGTGCGCGGAGGAGGTCTGCCCCCTTCTTCCCGGTCGTGTTAGCCGGCTTCACTGGCCGATCAATGACCCCGCAAGCGATGATCTTTCTCTGTCTGCCGATGAAATGCGTCGGCGCTTTCGAGAGGCGAGAGATGAAATTCAGAGCCGGCTCAAGCGATATTTCAAAGACCAATATGTGGTCCCAAGACAATCATTATGACGACGTTCCAAAAACTCCTCGCAGAATTTATCGGGTCGGTCATCCTTTCTGGCGTCGTTATTGGCTCTGGTATTCTGGCCTTGGCCTTGGCGAACGGTAACCAGGCGGTTGCACTCATAGGTAACACGATCGCGACTGGGGCTGTGCTGTGGGTTATTGTGGCGACCATGGCTCCAGTCTCTGGCGCCCATTTCAATCCAGCTGTCACACTGGCATTTCTTTTGCGAGGTCAGGTCAGCTTAACCCTCGCGTTCGGTTTTGTGGTAGTACAGGTCATTGGCTGTCTGGCTGGCGCAGTTCTGGCCCATGCGATGTTTGAACTTCCCTTGATCCAGACAGCAACCACCGAGCGGTCTGGGTTGGCTAAAGTACTGTCAGAAGCCGTGGCCACTTTCATGCTTGTTTTTGCAATCTTTGGGGCATTGCGGCATGTGCCAAGGGCTGTTCCCGCCGCGGTAGCACTGACCATTGTCGCAGGTTACTGGTGGACCGCGTCCACCAGCTTCGCCAACCCGGCTATTACGATGGCGCGTGCCTTCAGTGACACATTTGCGGGCGTTCGTCCCCAAGACGTTTCAGGTTTCCTCGCCGGACAGCTAATAGGTGCAATGTTGGCTACCCTGATTGCGCGGCTCATTTTTAGGCCTGGGGACAAGAGTGCATAGTAACGAAAACCAGCGGCCTTTCATCGAGGTTAAGGTGACGTTAGCGGCGATCGTCCGTGAAGAACTGGCTGCACCATTCGCTTTGTATTATTGCAAAAAATTCCGACTTCACAGTGAGTAAGGGACGAAGAACCGTCAGGCCACGGACCAAAAGTCACAATTATTTCAGATATTTGAGAAAAATTCTTCATAAATTCGTCGCGAATTTGTCGCTGAAATACATGAAGGCGAGCCAACCACAAATTGGGGATGGTCATGACTCGTTTTCTATCAAGTACAGCTCTGGCAACGGTTACTCTCGCAAGTCTCGCCGCACCGGCATATGCAGAAATTCTGTATGGAAAAGTAACAGATGCCAGCGGCGAAGCGCCACTTCAGGGAGCTATCGTATCAATCGAAGGACTGAACCGGTCCGATAGCACCGACCGTTTCGGCGAGTACAGATTGGCAAACCTGCCGGCAGGCGAATATGAGGTTTCTGTTTCCTATATTGGTGGCGGAACAGCCAAAACCACCATCACAATTGCGGATTCACCGCTGGAGCTGGACTTCCGACTTGGGGCCGATGTTCGTTATCTCGACAACATCCTTGTGGTTGGTAACGCTGCGGCTTTTGCTGGCGCGATTAACCAGCAAAGAGCGGCGGATGCCATCGTGTCAGTTATCGATTCTGATGGATTGGGAAATTTCCCGGACACCACCGTGGCGGATTCGCTCCAGCGTGTCCCCGGCCTGTCGGTTGTGACCGACCAGGGCGAAGGCCGCTACGTGTCTATTCGTGGGCTCAACACTGACCTGGTTGCCGCCTCGATCAATGGCGTGCGCACTCCATCGCCTGAGGATCGCAGGGGGGTCCTTCTGGACGGGGTGCCGTCTGACCTACTTGATGGAATCGAAGTCCAGAAATCTCTGACGCCCGATGTCGATGCCGATAGCCTTGGCGGTATCATCAATTTGAAAACCATCTCAGCATTTGATCGTGATGGCCAGTTTGTTCGGGCAAAGGTTGAGGGACAGTGGAACGAGATCACTGAGGAAATTTCTCCCAAGGCGACCCTGACCTATTCCAACGTCTTCAATGACAATTTTGGCCTTGCCGTTTCCCTGAACTTCCAGGATCTTCGTATTGAGTCTCACAATAACGAGATTGGCGAGTTCGGATTTGAGAACGGTGTCGCTTACCTAAACGATGACTATGAGCATCGTTGGTATGATCTGACCCGACAGCGGATCGGCCTGGTTGCTAATCTGGACTGGCGTTTGAATGAAAACACGGACCTGTATCTCCGGACCTTGTTCAACGATTATGAGGATGATGAGGTCAGAAATAAATTCGAGTTGCGTGACCTTGATGACTCAGAGAATACCGAAGCTGGCGGAAATATTGCGCCGGGCGCGACAACTGTCCCGCTGAACGAGGTTGACGCTGAAGTTCGCGTCCGCCGCGAAACCCGCCAGATCCAGACGGTGGCGCTCGGCGGAACTACCGATATGGATGACTGGACCTTCGATTATGAAGTCTCTTATGCCTATGCTGAGGAAGATGACAGCGATAATCATGACGTCACCTTCCGCTTCGAAGACATTCAGGACCTTGTTCCCGGCACGATCACTTTCGATCTGTCGACGCCAGAAACTCCTGTCA
>CAJXMY010000240.1 GCA_913056435.1 uncultured Hyphomonadaceae bacterium
GTGACCCGGGAGAGAATGTATCTTGAGACGATGGAACGCGTTCTTGGCCTGGCGGACAAGCTGATTCTGGACAGTGACTCCGGGGCCGTTCCGTATCTTCCCCTCGAGCGCACCAGACAAGGAAACTGAGCAATGAAACCTTTAGGAATGATCGGAATCGGCATCATCGTGCTCGGTTTCATCGCCGCGGCCAATGCCGTCTTCATCGTCGATCAGCGCCAGCAATCCCTCGTGCTTCAGGTCGGCCGGTCGGTTCAGTCCTATAATGAACCCGGAACGGATGAGGCCGGTCTCAAGTTCAAGATCCCGTTCATCCAGAGCGTGGTGTCTTATGATCGGCGGAATCTGGGTTTGGACGTTCCCAATATTGAGATCTTTGCGTCGAATCAGGAGCAGCTCATTGTCGATGCCTTTGTGCGCTGGCGAATTTCCAAGCCCCTTGCCTTTTATCAGAGGCTCGGGACCCAGAGGGAAGCTGAACGCCAGCTTCTCCGGTTCACCGATACGGCCATTCGAAATGCGCTGGGCACAAAGCTTCCGGAAGAGATTATTTCCGGTCAACGCTCGGAGCTGATGGATCAGATCCGGGATAGTCTGGGCGCCGCGATCGACGGACGCGGGATCGACATCATTGATGTGCGGATCAAGCGTGTTGACCTGCCCAGTGATGTGTCTCAGCGTGTTTTCGATCGGATGGCGGCGACCCGGAATCAGGAAGCCGAACAGATTCGCGCTGAAGGTGATGAACGCGCCAAGCTGGTGCGGGCTGAAGCCGAGCGGGAACGGACTGTGCTTCTTGCCGAAGCGCGTCGGGACTCCGAGCAGATCCGGGGTGAAGGCGATGCCAGACGGAATGAAATCTATGCCGAAGCTTACGAAAAGGACCCGGAATTCTTCCGGTTCCAGCGGGCCCTGATTTCCTGTGAGCAAGCGCTTACCGAAGGCACGCAGATTGTCGTCGGCCCGGAGAAACTTGGTCTTTGTGACGAGTTTATCGAAAGCGCCCGCCAGAGCGGTCGGGTGCGGCGCTGAGGGCACTGACCCCCGTTTGGGACCCCGTCTATCCCCTCTGGGACGGGTGGGGTCCCCGATCCCGGAGCAGATATGCTGACACTTCTTCTCATGGGGCTGGCGCTCTGGTTTGTACTTGAGGGTCTTCTTTATGCGGTGGCCCCGGAGGCGATGAAGCAATTTGCCAGATATCTGTCTGACCTTCCGGTGCCGGCGATCCGGCAGGCCGGGCTGTTGTCCGTCGTGTTGGGTGGGATCTGTCTTTGGCTGGTGGCACAGCTATCATGATGAGACGGATTGCCCTGCGTCCACGAAACGCCATAGTTGCGAGAGACACTTGGTCAGATCAGGATGAGGGATGAAAATGCGCTGGCTTGTTCTGCTGCTGTCCATGGGGGTGGTGTTTGGTGGGCCCGGTGCGGCCCAGTCCTCGCTCAGTGCGCAGTCAGACAGGTCAGAACGGTCCGAGGCTCGTCCCGACGGCTTCGCGACCTTGTCGCGCCAGCTGATGCCGGCCGTGGTGAATATCACCACCCAGCAAACGGTCGCGCCGCAGGGGCTTCCCTCTTTCCCTGAGGGATCGCCTCTGGAGCAGTTTAACGAGTTTTTCGGCCGGGATCCGGAAGGGTTCCGGCGCGAGGGCTCTCTGGGCTCGGGCTTCGTGATCTCCCCTGAGGGGTTCATCGTGACGAACAATCACGTCATCTCTGGCGCAGATGAAATCAATGCGGTGTTTTCAGACGGACGCACGCTGAGAGCGGAGCTTGTCGGGGCAGATGAGGCGACCGATATCGCGGTCCTGCGAGTCCGGCAAAAGGCGCCCTTTGCCTTCGTTGACTGGGCAGACAGCGACACCGCAGAAGTCGGGGACTGGGTGATTGCAATTGGCAATCCGTTTGGCTTTGGGGGGTCGGTTTCGGTTGGCATCGTGTCCGCCCGGAACCGGGACATCCAGTCCGGCAATTATGATGATTACATTCAGACCGATGCGGCGATCAATCGGGGCAACAGTGGTGGCCCTCTGTTCAACCTTGATGGCCAGGTGCTGGGCGTCAACACGGCGATTATCTCCCCGACCGGGGGGTCTGTTGGCCTCGGCTTCTCCATTCCGGCCAACCTCGCCCGCCGGATCGCGGCCCAGCTTATGGCGTTTGGTGTGGCCCGTCGGGGGTGGTTTGGCGTGAATGTTCAGGATGTCGATGCCGACATTGCCTCGGCCTATGGCGCGCCGGGCGAGGCCGGGGTCCTGATCACCCGGATTGATCCGGCCGGCCCCGCCGCCGGGTCTGACTTTCAGATCGGGGATTTTGTTCAGAAGTTTGACGGGGTGCCGGTCGACTCGGTGCGGGCGTTGAGCCGGATCGTCGCCGACACGCCGATTGGCAAGCAGGTCGAGGTGTCGCTGATCCGCGAGGGGCGTGTGCGTCAGGTGCCGGTCACACTGGGTGAACTGCCCGGTGCGGCCGCGCCGGAAACGCCGGCGCCGATCCTGCCCGACAGCCTGTTGTCTCAGAATGCGCTGGGGGTGGAACTGGCCCGTCTTTCCGATGAGGGACGTCGCAGGCATGGCGTATCTGGGGATGTGAGCGGGGTTCTGGTGGCCTCGGTGTCGCCGACCGGGCCGAGTTTCGGCAAGCTCCGGAGGGGCGATGTCATCATTGAAATCGGCTTTGAGAAGGTCTCCGAGCCCTCGGAAGTGCTCAGCCAGCTGGACGCCCTGAGCGGGGCGGGGGAGGACCTTGTCCTGGTCCGCCTGGTGCGGGAGGGGCAGACCATGTTCTTCCCCGTGACCCTGGCCGCCCGGCAGGTCCCCTGACCGCGGTCAGCGCCAGACGATGTCGCGTCCTGTGTAGCCCTGGAAAAACAGCGCCGCGGTGAGATCTGTGTGAAGGATCGCCGCATCAGAGGCAGCCGCCACGACCGGTTTGGCATGCACAGCCAGTCCGAGGCCGGCCGCGGAGATCATCGCCAGATCGTTGGCGCCGTCGCCCATGGCGAGGCTGTCCGCGAGGGTCAGGCCGTGGGTCTCTGCCGCTGCCTGCAGCGCCTCCAGCTTGGCTTGCCGGCCCAGAATAGGCAGGCCGACCGATCCGGTCAGGACCGTGCCGTCATCCATCAGCTGATTGCCCTGATCTGCATGGAAGCCAATCGCGGCGGCAACCCGGGAGGTGAAATAGGTGAAACCGCCCGACACCAGAAGGCAATGTGCTCCGTGACCCGCCATCGTGGTCACCAGCGTGCGCGCGCCGGGCATGAGGGTGATGCGCTCCTCGTAGCAGCGTGCCAGAGCCTCCAGTGAAAGGCCCTTCAGGCGTGCAACGCGTTCTGTCAGGGCGCTTTCAAAGTCGAGTTCCCCCGCCATGGCGCGGGCTGTAATGGCGGCAATCTCCTCCTTCAGACCGGCATAGCCGGCCAGTTCATCGAGGCATTCCTGTTCGATCATGGTGCTGTCCATATC
>CAJXMY010000241.1 GCA_913056435.1 uncultured Hyphomonadaceae bacterium
GAACAGCATGGCCGACGCGATCGAGCCGGGTCCAGCGAGCATCGGGATACCGATCGGAAAAACCGATATGTCCTCTGGATTGGCGGTGTCCGTGCCATGTTCCGACATAAAGGTCTCCGCGCGGTGTTCCCGCCGTTCCGTGCGTTTTTCAAACACCATGTCCAGAGCAATGAGGAACAGAAGGATGCCGCCCGCCGCCCGAAACGCATCAATCGTGATATGCAGCTTCTGCAGCAACCACGCCCCGAAGAAGGCAAAACCGAAAATGATCAGCGTCCCGACCAGGACCGAGCGGATCGCCATGCTCCGACGGTAACGGGCTGAACCCCTCGCCGTAAGCGACGCAAAGACCGGGGCCACACCGACAGCATCGATCAGCACGAAAAAGGTGACAAAACTGGCCACAAAAAGAGAGAGGTGATCGGACGTCATGACCGGCCCATAAGCCCGATTTCGGCGGAGGTCCAGATGCCGTGTGAGGCCCCGGTCCTGCGGCGGCGCAGGAGGACTGCCGGTCCGGACGTTGCAGTGTCTTGGCGCAGCGTCATACTTGCCCTGACGCCCAGCCGATTTATGGTCCTCGGCAAATATTAGCGAGGACCACTATGCGCTTTGAAGGCACTGAGAATTATGTCGCCACCGATGATCTGCGGATTGCAGTCAATGCTGCGATTCAGCTGGAACGTCCGCTCCTGGTCAAGGGAGAACCCGGGACCGGAAAAACCGTTCTGGCGCAGGAAGTGGCCAAGGCGCTCGACGTTGAGCTGATCGAATGGCACATCAAGTCCACGACCAAGGCGCAGCAGGGTCTTTATGAATATGATGCGGTGTCGCGCCTGCGCGACGGCCAGATGGGCGAAGAGCGCGCCAAGGATGTTCGCAACTACATCAAGAAGGGAAAACTCTGGGAAGCCTTCACCGCCGAGAAACGTCCGATCCTGCTGATCGATGAAATTGACAAGGCCGACATCGAGTTCCCCAACGACCTCCTGCAGGAGCTCGACCGGATGGAGTTCTATGTCTACGAAACCGATGAAACGGTGAAGGCGAAGCAACGCCCGATCGTCATCATCACCTCCAATAATGAAAAGGAATTGCCGGACGCCTTCCTGCGCCGGTGCTTCTTCCACTTCATCAAATTCCCGGATGAACAGACCATGCGGGACATTGTCGATGTCCACTTCCCCGGCATCAAGAAGAAACTGGTCGCCGATGCGCTGACCACCTTCTACTCCATGCGGGAGGTTCCGGGCATGAAGAAAAAGCCCTCCACCTCCGAACTCCTCGACTGGCTGAAACTGCTGATGAACGAGGATGTCGACCTGGAGACGCTGGCCGAACAGGATCCGGAGAAGCTGACACCGCCTCTGCACGGGGCGCTTCTGAAAAACGAACAGGATGTCGCTCTGTTTGAACGTCTGGCCTTCCTGAACCGGCGGCAGGATGGTCCCCGCCGCGGTCCCGCCGACTAGGCCGGACCCGGCACCGGTCCGGGCGCAGCCAGGAACAGATATTCCCGATTGCCGTCGCCGCCAGGGATTGGACTGTCGGTCCACGCCGTGACGGACCAGCCCTGGTCGTCAAGCCAAACCACCACCGCGTCCCGTGCCCGCAGGACCGCCTCGTCGTCACGCACGATCCCCCCCTTGGCCACATGCGCCCGGCCGACCTCGAATTGCGGCTTGAACAGACAGACCAGACGGGCCTCCGGCGCGGCGAGGGAGAGCGGCACACCGAGCACTTTCGACAGGGCAATGAAGCTCGCATCACAGACCACGAGCTCAGGGGGGTGCACCAGATCGGCCGGACCGAGGCTTCGGGCGTCACGGCCCTCCATGCTGATCAGACGCGGGTCGCCGCGCAGCCGCGCGTGCATCTGTCCCCGTCCTACGTCGACCGCCGTTACGGAGGCGGCACCGGCCAGCAGGAGCACCTCACTGAACCCCCCGGTCGACGCCCCGATGTCCAGACAATGGCGACCGGCAGGGTCCAGGCTGAACTGATCAAGCGCGTGCGCCAGCTTCACCCCACCGCGCGACACATAAGGGTGCAGCGGCTGTGCCTCAATCACCGCGTCCGGCGCGACCTTTGCCGAGGACCGGCGGACGGTCTGCCCGGCCACACGGACCCGACCCGCCCGAATGGCGGCTTGCGCAGCCGCCCGACTGTCAAACAGACCACGGGCCAGAAGCAGCTTATCGATGCGCTCACTCGACATGTTTTTTCCATTGACTGGCTGACACGGCGCAACATCTCTCTAGACTGAGCCCGACGCAACCCATGGAGATCGACGATGTTTCTGACCCGCCCCCTGATCTGCAGCAGCCTTGCGCTGGGCGCCCTTGGCATCTTCCTGCCCGCAGCCCTCGCCGAAGGTCATGGGGCCCACGGCGCTCACCATGAAGGGCACTCCGAGGGACATCATGAAGGCCATCATGAAGGGCACTCCGAGGGACATCATGAAGGCCACCACGCGGATCATCATGCAAATCACCACGAGGATCATCATGTCAGCCCCGCCGATGAGGGGTCATCGACCGCGGCGTTGATCGGGTCTGACGGCTCAGAGATCGGGTCGCTGACCCTGAAACAGGGACCGCATGGCCTGATGCTGAGAGTGGAGGTGTCCCCCCAGGGCCTGAGCCCCGGCTGGCATGGACTTCATCTTCACCAGGTCGGCGACTGCAGCGACCCCGGCAGCTATACCCGGTCGGGTGGACATGTCGGCAAGCGGGCGGGCGGGCATGGCCTGATGAACCCGGACGGCATGGAAGCCGGCGACCTGCCGAATATCTGGGCGGCTGCAGACGGATCGGCCGGCTATGAAACCGTCACAAACCAGACCAGCCTGTCGGCCCTGACAGAGGGGGACGGCAGTGCCTTGATCATCCATGCCGGTCCGGATGATCACCAAGCCCAGCCGATTGGCGGCGCCGGCGCATGGGTCGCCTGCGGGGTGATCTCCTAGGCCTACTGCAAGCTGAGGCCACCATCCGCAATGAGGGTCTGTCCGGTCACATAGGCCGCCAGCGGCGACGTCAGAAAAAGAGCGACGCCTGCCATGTCCCCGGGCGTCCCCAGCCGTCCCTGAGGAATTCCCCGCAGGGCACCGGCGAGCCGCTTTTCATTCTGCGTTGTCACCCGGGTCAGCTTTGTCTCCACCAGGCCCGGCGCCAGCCCGTTCACCCGGACGCCGTCCCGTGCCCAGGCGGCCCCGAGCGTCTTGGTCAGCCCCACAGCGAGGAAGTTGATGGCCAGGCCGGAAATCACGTGGTCGCCGCGGAAGGTGATCGTCGCGAGACCATGCAGCCAGCCAAAGACGATACAAGCCCCCATGGCAGCAAGCATCCCAGCCAATCCGAAACCGACGTAATGCGCGACC
>CAJXMY010000242.1 GCA_913056435.1 uncultured Hyphomonadaceae bacterium
AAACCGACACTTCCATTTGGCCACCCGACAGGGCTTCAATCCGTTCGGCGACACGATTGGCCGCCATACCGAGGCCTGGCAGATCCTTTGGCCACGTGGTCGTCATAGTGAGCCGGGTTTTCCGTCGAATCACGGCGGGTGCTCCCGTTTCATCCGAGGGTGACGTGTCGCCGCTGCAGGCGGTCGCCGCCAGCCCTGCGGCGCCAATCGTGGCAGCGCCCAGAAGTTTGCGCCGATTGATCATCTTTGATTTCCTCGTCCTAACCGTCGTCTTTAAGAGGTCGCCATTCCCGCCCGTCAAGTACTTCGAGCGGCGTAAACCGGCGCTTATAGTTCATTTTTGGACTACCTTCGATCCAATAGCCCAAATAGGTGTGTGGCAGGCCCAAATGATCTGCATACAGCACATGGTCCAGGATCATGTAGGTGCCCAGGCTACGCTGAGACTGGTGCGGGTCAAAAAATGTGTAGACCATTGACAGACCGTCGCGGAGAACATCTGTCAGCGACGCAGCGACGAGCGGTGCATCGGGGCCCGGACCGGTTCTGTATTCAAACACCAGTGTCTGAACGGGGCTGTCATTAATCATCGCACAGTATTCACGATAACTCATTCCCGACATGCCGCCCCCGTCGTGGCGTGTGGTAAGATAGGTCTTGAGCAAACGGTATTGTTCTCGGGTGGCCGTTGCTTCGACGGGGCGCCGGACGAGATCGTTATTCCGGGCTAGAATTCGACGTTGGTTCCGACTGACGCTGAAACCTCCATTGAGAACGCGAACACTTCTGCAGGCATTGCAATTGGGGCACGCTGGGCGATAGGCGACCGACTGGCTCCGGCGAAAGCCCGCCTGGCTTAGCAGGTCATGAATGCTGTCGGCATTCTCTTGATTTAGGTGGGTGAACCCTTTCCGTTCCACTT
Organism: uncultured Hyphomonadaceae bacterium; assembly: GCA_913056435.1. Classification (GTDB taxonomy): domain Bacteria; phylum Pseudomonadota; class Alphaproteobacteria; order Caulobacterales; family Hyphomonadaceae; genus Henriciella. The sequence continues at coordinate 923 of CAJXMY010000242.1, forward strand.
GCCCTGGCAGGTAGGGACAAGGGCTGGCGCTTGTGACATAAAATCGAAGGCCACGTCGAAGGCCCGGGACCTCAAAAAGTGATTCATCCAGCTTCATGAGCTTACCCTAGTCGGTTAAAGGGCAAAGCGCCAAGGGGCGATGATGGTAAAAGCGGCCCACATCAGCAGTACGAGTGGCCCACCGAACCGCACGAAGTCCTTAAACTTGTAATGTCCGGGACCCATGACCAGCATATTGGTCTGGTAAGCAATCGGGGTCGCAAATGCACAATTGGAGGCGTAGATGACAGCCAGCAGGAAGGGAAAGGGGTCTGAGCCAATCTGCTCAGCCGCGGACAGGGCAATTGGAGAAAACAAAACGGCTGTCGCGGCATTGCTGAGAATGTTGGTTAGAATGGCCACCACGAGGAAAATGGCGGATAAAACGGCGAGGGGGCCAAAGGGTTCCGACAGGAGTACGACGCCCTCTGCAATCAGGCGCGCCGCACCGGTGACCTCAAGTGAGTGCCCCATGGCGAGAGCTGCGGCGATGATCAGGTAGATACGCAAATCCAGAGCGCGGCTGGCTTGCCGGTGGTTGAGGCATTGAAGCAAAATCATAGCTGTGGCGGCCACAATAGACGCCATGGTGATAGTGGCGAGGCCAAGCGCGGCTGTGATGATCATGGCCATGGTGATCAAACGGGCGACGACCGCTCGCCGGGTTGTTGGAAATTCTGTTTGTGACCACTCCATTAAAATGAGGTCGCGATTAGCCCGTAAATTTCGGAATGCGCTGATAGGGCCACACAGAAGGAGCGTGTCGCCGGCCTCCAGACGGATTTGACCGATTTTCGTCCGGATCATGCGGGATCGCCGCTGAATACCAAGCGTAACGGCCTGGGTCAGGCGCCTAAACCCCAGCATTTCCACCGTCCGTCCGGCCATTCGAGACCCTGGCGCAACCATGGCTTCGACAAGGCCCAGCTGAGATCCGTCTGGGTCGTCGGGTTCATCTGTCGAGGCCGTGCCCCAAATATCATTGAGGAGGGCGGGTTTGCCGGCGAGAAGCTCGGTCAGGGCGCGGCGGGTTGCGGCTACGATAACAAGGTCGCCCGGCTGCAGTGTGAGGTCATCATAGGGTGGCAAGATCGCCTTTTCACCGCGTTGGATCATCCTGACGGTCATGTCTTTTAGGTCCGGGAACATACCGGCAATGGCTGTTTTCCCATGGAGGAAGTGACCTTCGGTGACTTCGAACTGGGCCACGAACTGCTTTCCGGATTTGACCAGAGTTTCTGCAAACCCTTCGCGAACGGGCAGCATGACCTTCGATGCGATCATGATGTACAGTAAGCCAATTCCCGCCAGTAGCAGTCCGAAAGGTGTCTGGTCGAAGAAGCCAAGCTCCATATCTGTTAGGCGTGCATAGGCATCCGCCGCAAGAAGGTTGGTTGAGGTTCCGATCAGCGTTGTCATACCGGCCATGATTGAGACAAAGCTCAGCGGGATCATTAAACGCGATGTGGAGGTTCCCATGCGCGCGGCCATTGCCGACATAATCGGCAGAAACATAATAACGACTGGGGTGTTATTCGTAAAAGCGCTGGTGAGGAATACGGCGGCAAAAGCAGCTAGCAGCGTGGGGGTCGGATGACGGTCATAGGCGCGGACGAGCGCCTTTGTCGGACCTTCGAGGGCCCCGGTCTGAAACAGTCCTTGGCCCACAACCAATAGCGCCATGATGGTGAGCAAGGCCGGATTTGAGAAACCATTCAAAATATCTGTCGGGACAATGGTAGTCCCGTCGGGTGTCGTGACTCCCGGCAGGCTAAAAAGAAGAAGGAGGGTGGTTATAACCCCAATCGACACGAGCTCCATGGACCAGCGGTCCAAAAGATAAAGCACGATGGTGGTGACAATGATGGCGAGGCTGGCCCACATTGGCCAATGCGCCAGAATATCCCCGCTCATACCTTCTCCAATATTCCGCCAGAGCGGATCCGGACGGCTCAGGCGCCGACCGGATTGGCCGTTAACGTAAGCACTATGGAGACGCGACGATTTGCTGGCAAGTGAGGTTTGTCTGCCACCAGCGGCCGTGTGTCGGCGAGGCCGGCGACCGCGCGAATCCTGCCTCCGGGCAGGCCCGAAGCAATTAGAAGACGTCGGGCGGCGTGCGCCCGATCCGAGGACAGCTCCCAATTGGAGTAAAGCGTCCCATCAAGGGGGGTTGAATCTGTGTGGCCCTCGATTCGAACCAGCACATCGGCGTCAGCCAACACCCGGCCCGTCGCGCGCAAAAGTGCTATCCCTTTGGCATTCAGACTGCCGTCCCCGCGGTCGAACAGAGGATTTTCGGCGCCATCTGTCAGTTCCAGTCGGAGGCCATCCGGTTGCCGAACGAGACGCAGGCTATCGCGAAAGGGATCGAGAACCATGGCCTGATGAACTGTCGCGATCAGCGCATCGAGTTGG
>CAJXMY010000243.1 GCA_913056435.1 uncultured Hyphomonadaceae bacterium
ATCCAGCCGGTCGCATATGGCGAGAAACCGGGTCACACCGGCCCCGCGGGCCCGGGCCAGCACCTCGGCAAGATCAGCTTCAAAGGCCTCGGCATGAAGATTGACGTGGGTATCGAACATTATTCTGCGCTGACTAGCGATTTACTGGCCGTCTGCAAGATGCTGATCAGCTTGGCTGCGGTCTGAAGCGGGGTCAGGGCCAGTGCGGTTGCCTCCGCGCGGGTCGCGTGCAGCTCGAACCAGACCGAACTCCAGGCGGGCTGCACCAGCGCCCGCTGAGCAACCCAGTCAAGAAGTACATCACCGAAGGCCGCGAGGGCCCCGCTGTCACGGCTGGCGCTAAGGAGGCCGCTGGACACCCGCTCGGAGGACAGACGGGGCAGATCGTCCAGCAGGTCCCCGGCGGCCTTATAGGCATCGAGGCCGCCTGAGTCCCGCAAGCCCAGCGCATAACCCGGCCGGCCCCGGGCGAGGTCGGCGAGCGCCGTGTCGCCCGCACCTTCGGCCGCGAGAACGGCCTCTGTGTCCGGGCGTCCCAGCGGAAACAGGCGCAGTGTCTGGCACCTTGAGCGGATCGTTGCAAGCGTCGGCGTGGCGCCATGATTGATCAGAAAAAGGAGAGATCGGTCCGGTGGTTCCTCGAGTGTTTTCAGGAGGGCATTCTGGCCCGCCAGATTGGTTTCATCCAGCGCGTCCACGACACCCACCCGCCAACCGCCAAGTGCGGGTTTCAGGCTGAAGAAATCATTGAGGCTGCGAATCTGATCGACCGTGATGGTCTGGCGCAGCTGTTCGCGGTCTCCAAGTTCCCTTTCAATCCATTTCAGATCCGGATGGGCCCCGGACAGGACCTTGGACATGACCGGATCGTCGGCCGGGGCCTCGGGAGATGCCGCGCCCAGCACCAGCGCGGCAAGACGCTGAACCAGCCTCGCTTTACCGATGCCTGAGGGGCCCTCGATAATCCAGCCATGATGTAACCGTCCCGACTCCCGGGCCGTCAGAAAACGCTGTTCGGCGGCGCCGTGTCCGTGCAGGGGTAAGGCCGCCTTCATACCGCGCCGAATCTCGTTTCGATGACGCTCAGCGCCGCTGTTTTGACGGCCTCTATGGGGGATAGGGCATCAATTATCACGCACCTGTCCCGGTTTTGCCCGGCCAGATGCAGGAAACGCGCCCGAATGCCCTGATGGAAGCTGAGCGGCTTGTTTTCGAACACATCGGAAATCCCCCGATCGGTCCGCCGCTGCTGCAATTCGGCCGGATCGGCATCCAGAATGAAGGTCAGGTCAGGCCGTGTGTCTCCGACCGTGAGCGTTTCCAGCGTGTCGAGCACATGATCATCCACGCGTCGCTCGCCCTGAAAGCCACGGGCAGAGTCTGCGCACCGATCTGACACGACACATGCTCCAGGTTCCAGCGCCGGTGCAATCAGCCGCTCGATATGGTCCCGCCGGGCGGCATTCACCAGCAGCGCCTGCGCCACCGGGCTCCAGTCCTCATCGACAGGGGGCGTCAGGACGAGGGCCCGTGCCGCTTCGGCCAGAGGGGTACCGCCAGGCTCCCGGGTCACCACGACATCATGCCCGCGCGCCGCCAGGAGCTCTTGCAGACCCCGGATCAGCGTCGATTTCCCGGACCCCTCGCCCCCTTCAAACGTCAGAAACCGCCCGGCCGCCATGACTAGGTCCCGGGATCCAGCATGAGCGCCAGACCCTCAATGCTGCGCCCAATGAAATCCAGTTTTTCCACGCTCTCCATGGCGACAAGAGGCGCCGTGACCGAGCTGCCATCTGCCAACTCAATCTGCAGATCGGCGATATGCTCACCGGCCTCGATCGGCGCCTCAAGCGGACCATCATAGACGATGTGGGTGGTCCCATTGGCAAAGGCACGCTTGTGGGCCGTGATCTCAATGGGCGCCTCGAGGGTCACCCCGACCCGCCGGGCCTGTCCCATCCAGACATCCAGTTCGCCAAGCCGCCGCCCGCTGCGTTCGACCCGCCGCGTGTCAAAAGCCGAGAAAGCCAAACGCATCAGGCGCTCCGCTTCGCGGGCTCGCGCCGCCATGCTCTCGAGCCCGTTAATGACGATGATCCGGCGGACCCCGTCACGCTCAGCAGAGGCCACCAGACCATATCCGGAGACACTGAGATGTCCGGTCTTGAGCCCGTCAACACCGGACATCGTCCCAAGGATCGGATTGCGGTTCGATTGCGTAATGCCGTTCCAGGTGAAGCTGTCTTCGGCGTAAACTGGGTAAAACTCAGGGAACTCACGAATGGTCGCGCTGGCCAGGCGTGCCATGTCCAGAGCGGAGATGCGATGTCCCTCGGCATTCAGGCCGCTCGCATTCTGAAAGCGCGCAGAACTCAGACCCATCTCCTGGGCCAATGCCGTCATCTCGCTGGCGAACAGCTCTTCGGAGCCTGACAGCCCCTCGGCCAGAACAATGCAGGCATCATTTCCGGAGACAATGATCACGCCGCGCAGCAGCTCTTCGACCGTTGGCGTTTCGCCAATGCCAAGGCCCATGGTTGAGCCACCAGTGGCCCATCCCCCTTCCCGCCAGGCCCGTTCGCTCACGGTCAGGCGATCGTCCAGAGCGATTTCCCCGCTGCGAATGCGGTCAAACACCAGATGGGCCGTCATGACCTTGGTCATGGAGGCCGGGACCATCGCCGTGTCGGCGTCCTTTTCAAACAGAACCTGTCCGGTTTCATGGTCCAGAATCACCGCATGGGCCGCATCCGTCTGAAGCAGCTGGGCCTGCGCCCCGGAGACGCAGGCCATGACCATGGACAGGATGCAAATCAGGGGGGATCGCGGCATCTGGCTGCCTCCTTTGCCGAAAAGGTTTCTCACCTTTTTTCCTGCCCCAGAAAAGGGGCCGGTTTGCGGCAAAGGTCAACTTTTAGCCGGCAGACCTACTGTGTCCGGATATAACCGTCCGCAATCCCCGCGGCATCAAGCTGATCGCGATGAAGCATGGCTTCGGAGCGGGTCGGAAACGGACCGACGATGACACGGAAGAAATCGGAATCATGGACACGGACCTGCTGAATTTCCACCGGCAGACCACGGTCCAGTCCCTGGCTCAGACGCTGGGCATTACCGATATCCGCGAAGGATCCGGCCTGGATGAAATAGGTCGGTCCGGACACGGCGGGCGGTTCGGCGGGTGCCTCGGCCATCACCGCCTGGGCGTCCATGCGCCGACCTGCCGCGTCTTGGCTGGGCTCCCAGGGCTCGCCCGCATAGTCTGCCATCTTGGGCTGGGCGTCAATGCGCCGGCCTGCCTCGCCCTGCGTGAGCTCGCATAGCTCGCCCGTGTACTCGGCCACCTTCGGCTGGGCGCCAATGCGCTGGCC
>CAJXMY010000244.1 GCA_913056435.1 uncultured Hyphomonadaceae bacterium
CATGACGCGAACCCGGACGGTGTCCGAGCTTGGCAGACTGGCGGAAATGTCGGGGCCGTGATCGGGCCATTTCTCGGCATGGGGCCGGCTGTGACGGCCAATGGTCAGAACGGGACCGGACATTTTCGGGCGCGAGGGACGCCAGTCCCTGATGTCGAAACTGTTCGGCCAGTTCTCCGCTGACAGGGGCAGGAAGGGCGCCAGACTGCGATACTGGGTCCGGCACAGACCGGAAATCGGGGCCCAGACGGGCCGGACGCCAAACTGGGTCCGCAGATGCGAGGCGACCCGAAAAGGATCGAAGCTCATCGCGCCATGGCCATCAAACAGAGGCGCATGAGTCACTATGAAACTGCGCTCCGCTCGCACCGGGGCCGGGTTAAGGACGGGATGATGAAAGATCATGGGATGGTGGAACAGGGCCACCGCAGCTGCGAGCTCTGACCCGTCCTGGCACAAGGTCACGCCCTCCAGATCGGCGATCTGTTCCAGGCCGGGATGGGGGCGGTCCTCCGGCCGGCAGAATCCCTGCGACCGGACCAGATAGACGCCGACCGAGAGGCCGGCCGCGCTGAAGGCCGCCAGATCCGTCATGACGGAAGCGGTTGTGCCGCCCTGAAAACGCGGATCGGTCAGAATGATGAGGTCGAACATGGTGTCCTTCAGGCTTGATCAGACTTTGTGCAACAGCTGTGCCAGCGTCCCGTCCTCACAGTGCGCACTCAGATGGTCTTGAGATCCTCCGGGCGCCGCAGCAGGCGCAAATCCTCACCAAGGGCATGCAGCCTTCTCTTGAACAGCAGGCGCCAGCTGAGGAAGTAGATCCCGATTCCCAGAGGAATGAGGCAGGCAAGGCGGCTCCAGTCCGCGGCGGTTTCCGGGAGACACGCGGCGGCAATAAGGAGCAGACCGCCCATGACGGCCGAACAGATCACACCCGGCGCCACTTCCCCCCACAGGGCGCGAAGGTCTCCCCCGAGCCGACGACAGGTCAGCCACTGGAAGGGGACGAAGATGACGGCATTGGCCAGCAGATAGGCCCCGGCCAGCGCCTGAATGTCGCCGGTCCAGACGCCAAAGGCGAAAGCAGAGCTGAACAGGAGGGTCTGAGCGACGGACCAGCGCAGCAGCACGTCGGCCCGACCCAGCGCCTTCCAAACCGTAAAGGCGACATTCTGCAGCGTCTGCATCAGTCCCACGAACACCAGAAGGGTGATCAGCGGCGCCACGGGCTGCCAGTCGGCGCCCAGCCAGATGGAGACGAAGGGGTCGGCCAGAAGGGCCAGTCCGACCATCATCGGAGCCACCAGTCCGGTCAGCATCGAGAGGGCTTTCAGATAGAGGGCGCTCAGGCGTTGAGGCTGGTTGAGCGTCTGGGCCATGACCGGATAGAGGGCAAAACCGGCACTGGTGCCGAGGGAGTGGACCGGGACCAGCATCACCGTATAGGCGCGTCCATAAAAGCCCAGAGCAGCCGCGCCGAGGAATTTTCCGATCAGGACATTGTCCAGGTTCCGATGGACGAAACCGATCAGTTCTGCGCCCGTCAGGCGCAGGGAGAAGGCCAGCACCGCTTTGATTTCGCTGAATCGATAGACAAAGGCGATTTCGGCACGGTGGCACAGAAAGGTCGCCAGCACCTTGACCGCATACAGGGCCAGTTGCTGAAGGACGAGTGCCCAGACGCCCAGTCCAAGAAGCGCCGCGCCAATGGCTACGAGTGCGGAGACCAGAACGGAGGCGACATCAATGATGGCGATGGTCTTGAATTTGAGCGCTCTTTGAAGCCACGCCATCGGAATGAGGAAGCTGCAATGCAGGAGGATGATCAGGGACAGCACTTTGATAATTGCCGTGAGCGCGGGACGCTCAAAAAAAGCGGCGATCACAGGCGCACAGACAAAGGCCAGCCCGGACAGACACACGCCCAGACCGATATTGGTCCAGAAAGCGCTCGACCAGAGCGCCCGGCTGGGGGACGGGTGCCGGACAACGGCGGTGGAGATGCCGAAGTCGCTGAACTGGCTGAAGAACATGATGAACGCAACGGCCATACCCGCGAGGCCAAACTCATCAGGCGACAGGAAGCGCGCCAGAACGGGGATAACAATTGCAAACTGAACGAGCGTCTTGATAAGGTTGGCGCCGGTATTGATACCAATCCCGTTGACAATGGTACGCGCTGTTTGACCCATGGTCTGATCCCGCCTCGCCGGCCTGTTCGGACTGCTCTCACCTTGCCAGCTCCACTGACCGTGATCGAGTCCGCCTATGCACAATTCCGGCCAGACTGAGCCTGTCTGCTGCGCATGCCGTCAGGAATCTGCTAGGGTGGTATGATGCATGTCAGCGTCCTTCTGCCGACTTACAATCGAGCCGACCTTCTCGAGGAGACGATTGCGTCCCTCCTGAAGCAAAGCCGGCGTCCGGATGACATTCTGATCATCGATGACGGGTCGACGGACGGGACCCGGGAGCGCGTCGCCGCTTTCGGTCCGGCGGTGTCTTATGTCTTTCAGCAAAACCGAGGGAAGGCGGCGGCCCTGAATCACGGTCTTCGCTTGAGCCGGGGTGACCTCATCTGGATTTGCGATGATGATGATATCCTGCTCCCGGAAGCCTGCCGTCTGATGAGCGAGGGTCTTGAGGCCGATCCGGACCTCGATTTTATCGCCGGACGCTATCTCGACTTTCGCCGGGATCCAAAGACCGGCCGGACAGTGTTTTCAGATCCCGGTTACAGCCCCCGTTCACGGCCGGAGGAGATCTTCCCGGACTTGCTGGAGGGATGTCACATCTTCCAGCCCGGATTGATGGTTCGGCGACGTGCTTATGATCAGACCGGAGCTTTCAATGAAGGTCTGGTCCGGTCGCAGGATTATGACATGATCCTGCGCCTCGCGCGCCACCACGCCGGTCGGGTGCTTGACGAGACCGTGTTCCATCATCGTGTCCATTCGGGCGCGCGGGGATCTGGTGCCCAGCGTTTTGCCTGGAGGGACGCCGACGCGGTTTGGATCGCCCACAATCGGCAAATTCTCGGTCCCCTCGTCGAGACCTTGCAGGATGAGGCGGTCCTGCCGCAGCACATGGTGCGCGGCCTCGATCGAGCGGCTGCAGGGCGGATGGCCGGGTTGAAACGGGCCACCATCCTTGCGCGGGCTCAGATGTGGGACGAGGCCGTTGAACACTGGAGCCGTCTGGCCGGGGGCGATCAACGGCCGCTGTCGCCGCCGGAGGGCGATCTCATTAGACGGGCGACAGGTCACGCCTTTGGATGTGCTGATCTCCTCCGGCGCAGGGACCTGCGGGTCGCTTTACGGCGTATGGCGAGACAGTCGCCC
>CAJXMY010000245.1 GCA_913056435.1 uncultured Hyphomonadaceae bacterium
TGGAAGAAGGGGTTGGCGATCTGGCGCCGCGGGCCGATCTGATTCGGATGTTCGAGCATCTGGAAGATGAACTTGAGCGCGCCGGGTACTTCCACCCGCCGGACAAGACCCCGCTCATGAAGACCAATATTCGCAATGCCTTCATCCGGGGGCAGTGGACCCTTCAGGAGGTGCGGACGTTCCGGGGTGTGATCAAGGCGCTGGCCCTTGGGCGGGGACGGGCCCGGACCCTCCGGGAAGATGAAGATTAAGGCAGGCGGGCCTCGTCCAGGGTTGCACGGGTCAGGCTGTTCGCAAGAGCCCGACCGGTTTCGCTCAGAGCGTCAAGATCGGTCGCGGCTGCTGTGCCGCAGACCGGGTGAGCCGCCTGACTGATCTGGTAACCAATATTGAAATTGTTGACCATCGACCGGCGTAATCCGGTCTGGTAGGGCGCCTCCAAATCAAGCAGGCCCTGCATGTGCTCGCGCCATGCCTGGCTGTTGTCCCCGCGGCACCGGGTCTCGATCGCATGGGCCTGACCAAGGACTTTCGACAGCACGATCAGATCGCGCAGATAGTCCTGACTTCGAACCTCGCTCTGGCCATGTGCGATCTCAACTGGCAGGAAGACCATCCACATTGCCAGTAGTCGACTCAACATAAAATGCACGCTCTGTTTCTTCATCATCAGACATTCGCCCGCGTCGAGGCCCGTCTCAAGCCTTTTTCCCAGGCCCTTCGTCCGGTTTTGATTTTCGACGACGGACACTTCGAGACACCCTGGGGCTCGGGCGCCCAGTTGAGGATGATCGCCTATGGCACAACGGACATCTATTTCAGCAAGGCGGCGCCCGTTTTTTTCCGGACATTGGTTGAGCACCCCGACCTCGTCTGGTTCCAGTCCAGCGCCGCGGGCCTCGAACACCCCCTGCTTCAGGCGGTCGGTCGAAACGCAGCCCTTTACAGCGCCTGTCATGCCCAGTCAGAGGCGATTGCCGAGTGGGTCCTGTGGGCGGGCCTTGATTTTTTCCAGCGTGGCCCCCAGCGACGGGCGGGCCAGGCTCAAAAGGTCTGGCGGCGTCTGCCTTTCCGGGAGCTGTCTGAAACCCGGTGGCTGATCATCGGCTTTGGCCATATCGGCCAGGCGACGGGGCGCCGTCTGCAGGCCCTTGGTGCCCATGTCACAGGCGTTCGGCGTCGCCCCGGCGCACAGCCGGGTGCAGATGTGATCGTCTCGCCCGATGCCGTTAACGGCCTGCTGGGAGAGGTTGATGCAGTTTTGCTGTGCTTGCCGCATACGCCAGAGACAGAGCATTTGGCGGACGCGGAGTTCTTTGCCAGAATGGCTTCAGGGAGCTTGTTCCTCAATGTTGGCCGCGGGGCACTGGTGGATGAACCCGCTTTGCTTCGCGCATTGGCCGCTGGCCGACCGGCTCATGCGTCGCTTGATGTTGTCGGTGAGGAACCTTATCCTGCGGACGGGCCGCTCTGGCACTGCGAGCAGGTCACACTGACACCTCATATTTCGGCCGTGACGGAGGCTTCGAAGTCGCGGACGGATCAGGTGTTCCTTCGCAATCTCGGTCATTTCCTGAATGGCCGGCAGCCTGATCACCTGATTGACCGGTCCGTCTTCGACTAAGGTCTGCCGCATGTCCTTGCCTTCCCTTAAGACAGGGTATGAAGATCGGGCAGGAGACACATTCAGAGAGGAAACACCATGACATACGCTCCATTCGATCTCACTGGCAAAGTCGCGCTCGTGACCGGGGGTAATCGGGGTATCGGCCTTGGGATGGCCCGTGCCCTGGCGGCGAGCAACGCGTCCGTCGCCATCTGGGGACGGAAGGATGCAGCCAATCAGGCGGCGGTCGAAGAATTGTCCGCCCTCGGGACGGGCGATGTCCGGGCCTGGTCGGTCGACGTTTCGGATGAACAGGCCATCATAGACGCCACCGCGGAGACTGTTTCGAGCCTCGGACGGATCGATTCCTGCTTCGCCAATGCGGGCGTGGGGTTTGGGGCCCCGAGCTTCATGGATATGGATACCGAGACCTGGCGCAAGAATATGGCAGTCAATCTCGACGGCGCTTTCTGGACACTTCGGGAAAGCGTGAAACACATCGTGGAGCGCGCCAAGGCGGGGGACCCCGGCGGGTCTGTTGTTGGCGTCGCATCGCTCGCGGCCATAGAGGGCGCAGGACGCAATCAGGCTTATGCCGCGACCAAGGGCGGATTAATTTCCATGTTGAAGGGCATTGCGGTCGAGACGGCCCGTTATGGCATACGGGCCAACGCCATTCTGCCAGGCTGGATCGCCACGGATATGACTGCTGCGGCGCAGGGAGCGGATGTGTTCCAAACCAAGGTGATTTCGAGGGTTCCCATCCGCCGCTGGGGGACGCCGGATGATTTCGGCGGCATGGCGGTTTACCTCGCTTCCGACGCGTCATCCTATCAGTCCGGCACAACTCTTGTCATCGATGGGGGCTATTCGATTTTCTAAACCTGCCTCCCGATCGCGGCCGTACAAAAAAGGGGTCCGGACACGGCTGTCCCGGACCCCTTTCCTGTAGGTCAGCGGATGTGGTTTATTCCATATCGCCTGAGCTGTCCTCGGTTACCGCTTCCATAGCCTCTTCCGCCATGTCTTCCGCGTCCGATGCCATGTCCTCCATGGCGTCCGCGGCGTCTTCAACCATATCTTCTGCCGCCGCCTCGGTGTCGTCTGCTGCGGCCTCAACGGCTTCTGCAGCGTCCTCAGCAACGACCTCCACGGTCTCTTCGACACTTGCTTCAGCGGGTGGTTCTGCGACCTCTGGGGCCGGGTCTTCGGCAGGCGTGCAGGCGGCGAGGCCACCAATCGCAAATGCCGCGATCATCAGGTTGATTTTTGACATGTGTCCGTCCTTTTCAGAGAATGGATGTTGTTTCGATGCAGGGGGACGCATTCGACCTGTCGTCGCTCCACCCCCTACACGAACGTTAGACTGCTGCGCCAAAATGAGCAATGGTCTGCATCTTGGGCGCGGTTTCCGTCGCCGGGTGCACAGAACATAGGCATTGTGCCGTCTTTGGAGGCAGCTTTGGGAAACATTGAGCCGAGCCTCCCCGATCATATCTCTCCCGGTCTCGGCCGGACCCCAGGAACGGCGGCCTTCTGGGTCATTTGTGCGCCGATCATTTTTCCGGTGATCGCACTGAGCACGCTTCCGGCGCTGTTCACGGTCATTGGGTTGTCATTGGAACCGAGCGCGACAGGCTGGCTTGTCATCTGTCTTGCCGGGGCCTGTCAGTTTGCCGGCATCAGCCTGTGGGCGGCTCATGTCGGGGCCGGAGCCTTTGCGGGGCCGGTG
>CAJXMY010000246.1 GCA_913056435.1 uncultured Hyphomonadaceae bacterium
CCTTCGATTTTGCCTGATCCGCCGCCTGACGCCATATTCCACATCCAGCCACCCCCGTGACGTCCCTGGAGAGACCCCTATGAACCAACCGACACAGACCCGCAGCGGACCCCTTTCCGGCGTCCGGATCATTGACATGTCCAGCGTGGTTCTGGGCCCCTTTGCAACTTTGATTTTCGGGGATCTCGGGGCCGATGTGATCAAGGTTGAAGCGGGCCAGAAGGGCAAGTCCGGTGACCTGATGCGCTATGCCGGCGCGTCGCCCACCGGGGATCTGGGTCCGATCTACACCAATCTGAACCGCAATAAGCGGTCCATCCAGCTTGACGCGCGACAGGAGACCGACAAGGCGGCGCTCATGGCGATGCTGAAAGACGCCGATGTCTTCTTCCACAATGTGCGGCTGGGCGGCATGCGCCGTCTGGGGCTGGATTATGACTCTGTCAAAGCCATCAATCCGGGGCTTGTCTATGTCCATTGCGCGGGCTTTGGCGAGGGCGGTCCGTATGAAAAGCGTCAGGCCTATGACGATCTGATACAGGCGGCCTCGGGCTTCGCCCATCTCAACACGCTGCGCGATGGCTCCGACCCCTCCTATGCCCCAAGTCTTGTCGCCGACAAGACGGTGGGCCTGTTTGCGACCTATGCCACGCTCGCCGCCCTCTACCACCGCGAACGGACCGGAGAGGGACAGTTCGTATCGGTTCCCATGCTGGAGAGCTTCACCTTTTTCAACATGGTGGAAAATCTCTATGGCGAGACCTTCCTGCCCGGCAATGGCAAGGTCGCCTATACGCGGTCGGTCAATGCCAATCGCAAACCCTACAGGACCAAGGACGGATTCATTGCCCTGGTGCCCTATTCCGACGAACAGTGGGAAACCTTCTTCCGGCTCGGCGGTCGGGAGGGGGTGTTCGAGGATCCCCGTTTCTCCACTTATGCCGCGCGGACCGAGAATGTGACCGACCTCTACGCCATGATTGGCGAAGTGGCGGCGCTGAAGACAACGGAGGAGTGGCTGACCCTGCTGGATCAGGAGAATATCCCGGCCATGCGGTTCAACCGGATGGCCGATGTTCTCGACGATCCCCACCTGGTCGCGACGGGCTTTTTTGGTGAACGCACCCATCCCGAAGCCGGTCCCTATCGCAGCATGGCGCACCCGGTCCATTTCTCGAAGACGCCGGCCGACGTGGCCCTCGACCCGCCCCGACTGGGCGCGGACACCGAAACCATTCTGGCCAGTCTGGGCCTCGACGCGGTCTGAGGGTCAGGCCTCGAAGGCGACCGTCATGGCCGAGACCGGCCGGATAGCCCCGAAACCCAGCTGCGGGGGCCGACCGACCAGCCGGCTGTTCGGCGCGAGCCGGGCAATGGTCGCCAGCGCCTCTTCCATTTCGGCCCGCGCCAGGGCCTCGCCGACGCAGCGATGGGCCCCTGCGCCAAAGGCAAAATGCCATCTCTGGTGGTCCGTGCGGTGAATATCGAACTGCTCAGGGTCAGCGAACACATCCGGGTCGCGCAGCGCGGAAACCAGCGACACCGCCACCACCGAGCCCTCAGGCAGGCGATAGCCGTCGACCTCCAGATCCCGCAGCAAGACCCGGGGAATGGCCGAGACCACGGGCTGGTAGCGCAGCCCCTCCTGAACCACACCCCTTTTCAGCCCGTCGGGGTCGGCGACAAAATTCTGCCATTGCTCAGGGTGCTGCAGCAGCTCCGACAGGGTCATGCACAGGGAGCCCCGCGTGGTGTCTGAACCGGCCAGAATGAGGCCGAGAATCTGGGTGCGGATTTCCCCCTCGTCGAGATTGCCCGCCGCCTCGGTCGCGCGGACATAGTCCGTCAGGAAGTCCTCCTGAGGCGCCTTGCGACGGTCGTCGAGCAGGTCGGTCACATAGGCCATAAAGTCAGTCATGCTGGCCTCGATCCGGGCCCGCTCCTCGGGCGGTACAAAGCCGAGCGCGGCGGCCGTGTCCTGAATCCAGGTCAGGAAGACCGGAATGTCAGACTGGGGAATGCCCAATATGCTGGCAATAATCTGTGCGGGCAGAAGCGCGGCGAAATCATCCACGAAATTAATCGGCCCCGCGCCCAGGACCTCACCGATCATGCCCTCGGCAATCTCGCGTACCTTCGGGCGCATCGCATCCATCAGCTTGAACGCAAAGGTCCGGGCCACCGGCGTCCGGCGCCGGCGATGCACATCGCCATTCGCAAACAGCATGGCCAGCCGGGTGAACTCGAAAATCGGCCCGTCTGTAATGCCCTGAAGCATTTTCGTTTCGGTCTCAATCTGACGGGTAGCATCGCCCGTCATCAGCGCGATATGGCGATTCCGCAGCGCGAGGGTGATCCCGATCTCGGTCCGGGCGAAAGGCGCCCGGTCCCGCATCCGGGCCATCGCCTCATAAACCGACTGGCCCTCAAAGGAGCCCGGCTCGGCCATGGGCAGGTCGTCGAGGGTTTTCAGGGCAGAAATGGTCATGGAAGTTGTCCTTTTCAAAAAGGTGACGCAGGCGTCATTTTTTGTCAATCAGTTTGTCAGGCCTCCTGATCGCACGGCGGGCCCGCCTCTTCAGGCCTTTCCCTGCCGCGCCGCATCTGGCATATCGCCGGCATGTCAGACTGTCGTGTCATCGCCTTTTACAAATTCGTCGCGCTGGCGGATCCCGCAGCACTGCAACAGCCCCTGCGCGAGGGGCTGGAGGCGCTGGGCGTCAAGGGTACGGTTCTGCTGGCCCGGGAAGGCGTGAACGGCACCATTGCCGGGCCGGATCAGAATATGGGAGCCGCCCTCGCCCTGCTAAAAGACCTGCCCGGCTGCGCGGATCTGGACTCCAAGGCGTCCACCGCCCGCGATATGCCCTTCCTGCGGCTCAAGGTCCGCCTGAAACAGGAAATCGTCACCATGGGCGTGCCAGAGGCCGATCCGACCTGCCTGGTCGGGGATTATGTCACGCCGGAGGCCTGGAATGATCTGATCCGGGATCCCGACACCGTCATTATTGACACCCGCAACCAGTATGAAATCGCGCTGGGCACCTTTCAGGGGGCCATCGATCCTGAGACCGAGGCGTTCCGGGATTTCCCGGCCTGGTTTGATGCCTTTCGGGTCCGGCTTGAGGCCGAGGGACGCACCCCCCGCATCGCCATGTTCTGTACCGGCGGCATTCGCTGTGAAAAGGCGACATCCTATGTCCGGGCCGCCGGTCTCGATCAGGTCTACCATCTTCAGGGCGGGATCCTGAAATATCTTGAAACTGTGCCCGAGGCCGACAGCCTATGGCAGGGGGAGTGCTTCGTGTTCGATGAGCGCGTGTCCGTCGGGCACGGCC
>CAJXMY010000247.1 GCA_913056435.1 uncultured Hyphomonadaceae bacterium
TCGACCGGCTGGTCTTTTTGCGCGGCTTGTCTTCGATATATTTGAACGACAGCTGGTCCGGTGATGTCTTGTCGACACCGATTTTGACCGTTCCGCCTTTGGCCAGCTTCCCGAACAGCAGCTCTTCCGCCATGGGTTTTTTGACATGCTCGGCGATGATCCTGGCCAGCGGACGGGCCCCAAACTCGCGGTCAAATCCGCGTTCGGCCAGCCAGTCCCGCGCCTCCGGGGCTAATTCGATCGACACATTGCGGTCGGCCAGCTGAACCTCCAGCTGCAGGATGAATTTCTCGACCACCTGTTCGATGATTTCCGGTGTCAGGCCGCCAAAGGTAATTACGGCATCGAGGCGGTTCCGGAACTCTGGCGTGAACAGGCGCTTGAGGGCCTCTTCCTGCTCGTCATCCTTGCGGCCTCTGCCGAACCCGATGGAGTTTCGCGCGGCGTCGGAGGCGCCAGCATTCGTGGTCATCACCAGGATCACATTTCTGAAATCCACCTGGCGGCCAACGGCATCGGTCAGCGTGCCATTGTCCATGACCTGCAGAAGAATGTTGAACAGGTCCGGGTGGGCTTTCTCGATTTCATCAAGCAGAACCACACAATAGGGGTGCTGCATGACCGCATCGGTCAGCAGTCCACCTTCATCATAGCCCACATAGCCCGGAGGGGCTCCGATCAGGCGGGAGACGGAGTGACGTTCCATATATTCGGACATGTCGAACCGGTGGAGTTCGACCCCGAGGATGTTGGCCAGCTGGCGGGTCACCTCCGTCTTGCCAACCCCTGTCGGGCCGGTGAACAGGTAGGATCCGATGGGCTTGTTCGGTTCCCGTAACCCCGCCCGCGACAGTTTGATCGCAGAGGCGAGCGCAGTGATGGCCGCATCCTGACCATAGACCACGCGCTTGAGGTCGGTCTCCAGGGACTTGATGTTGGCCGCATCGTCCTTTGAGACCTGTTTGGGCGGAATCCGCGCAATCTTGGCGACGATGGCTTCAATCTCCTTGACGCCAATGGTCTTGCGCCGCTTGGCCGCCGGGATCAGCCACTGGGTGGCACCCGCCTCGTCAATGACGTCAATGGCCTTGTCCGGGAGCTTGCGATCCGTCATGTATCGCGCGGACAGTTCCACGGCGGCCCGAATGGCATCATTGGTATATCGCAGGCCGTGAAAATCCTCGAAGGTCGACTTCAGACCGGTGAGGATTTTGACCGCGTCTTCAACATTGGGCTCGACAACATCAATCTTCCGGAACCGGCGCGACAGGGCGCGGTCTTTCTCAAAGTGCTGCTTATACTCCTTGAATGTGGTCGAGCCCATGCAGCGGACCTCGCCGTTCTGTAGGGCGGGTTTGAGGAGATTCGAGGCATCCATGGCGCCTCCGGACGTGGCGCCGGCACCAATGATGGTGTGGATTTCGTCAATGAACAGAATACCCTTGTCCAGCTCGCTGACCTCTTTCATCACGGCCTTCAGCCGCTCTTCGAAGTCGCCACGGTACCGGGTGCCCGCCAGAAGCGCTCCCATGTCGAGCGACCAGATCACCGCATCATCGAGGATTTCCGGCACTTCCTTATCGACGATCATTTTGGCCAGCCCTTCGGCGATGGCCGTTTTCCCAACGCCGGGGTCACCCACCAGGATCGGATTGTTCTTGGATCGACGGCACAGCACCTCGATGCACCGCTCGATTTCCATCTGGCGTCCGATCAGCGGATCCGTTTTTCCCTGCAGAGCCTTCTGATTGAGGTTCACGCAGTAGGCCTCGAGAGCCTCGCTGTCGCGGCCCTTGGGGGCTTCTTCAGCGGTCGCCTCGGCGCCGCGGGGGTTGGCGGGCCGGGATTGTCCGGGCACCTTCGACACGCCGTGCGACACGAAATTGACCGCATCATAGCGGGTCATGTCCTGCTCCTGCAGGAAATAGGTCGCGTGGCTTTCCCGTTCCGAGAAGATCGATATCAGAATATTTGCTCCGGAGACCTCGTCCCGTCCGGAGCTCTCAACGTGCAGCACAGCCCGCTGAACGACCCGCTGGAAGGCCGCGGTCGGCTGGACCCGACCCGAGGGGGACTCCGTGATCAGGCTGGAGAGGTCCTCGTCAATGTATTGTTCAAGGGCAGACTTCAGGGCGGCGATATCCACTTTGCAGGCCGTCATCACCTCCACGGCGTCGGTATCCTCCGTCAGCGCAAGCAGGAGATGCTCCAGCGTGGCATACTCGTGTCCGCGTTCGCCGGCCGCGTTAAGAGCGCGTTCGAGGGCATTTTCGAGGCTAGGTGTTAGGCTGGGCATGATCTCGGTCTCCTAATCCTCTTTTTCCATGGTGCATTGCAGGGGGTGCTCATTCCGGCGGGCCAGATCCATGACCTGAGCCACTTTGGTTTCAGCGACTTCGTAGGTGTAGACCCCACAGACGCCGACGCCTTTCTGGTGAACATGCAACATGATGCGGGTGGCCTGTTCGCGGCTTTTGTTGAAGAAGCGCTCCAGGATGAGCACGACAAATTCCATAGGCGTGTAGTCATCATTGAGAATCAGCACGCGGTACATACTCGGTTTCTTGGTCCGCACGCGCGTCTTGGTGGCCAGATCAAGGCCCCCGGAGCCGTCCTGACCGGGCCCGCCGGGGGTTTGAGGTCCCTCCGGGTCTGACATTTGAATGCGATCGAGGCGTATGGACATAATAGGGAAGATAGAGACTCGTTTACGTTTGTTAAGACTGCGACTCACCTGACGGAGCATCAAGCGGAAAAATGGTCATTTTGAGGTCAGATGCGCCAGGATCGTGCCGACACGGCGCGCATTTGTCCCGAGATCGGAATATCCCACCCGGGATCTCGAGAAAATGGCCAGCGTGCTATGATCGGGCTGCGGGGCTGGGAGGACCTGAATGTCAACATCGTCAGCAAACCGCATGAGGCGTGTCCGGGCCACACACCGGAACTGCAGGGTTGTCTCATCTGTCGCCTGATCCTGCCAGAGAGACTGTGTTTGGGCATAGGTGCACAGCCGCTCAAAAAGAGACTTCGGCGGAACGGGAATCACAGGCGCGATCTCATCCGTCAGCCCCGTGGGGCAGAAGCCTTCGGGCGCGACAAGACAGCTGTTTGGGCGCGGGCGTCTCTTCACAGCGTTGAAATCGAGGAACCGGGTCATCACTACCATGTGGAGCGGCGGCGGAAAAAAGCGAATTCAAAAAAAGAGCCGACCCCTCGGGGCCGGCTCGACTGAATCTGGGAGGAGAGTCAGTTTAGCTGAGCTTGGTCGCTTTGGTCATTTGCGCCGCCAGCGGTGCCATGGCAGCGCCAGAGGCGACTGCATC
>CAJXMY010000248.1 GCA_913056435.1 uncultured Hyphomonadaceae bacterium
TCAAGGTGCTGAAGGGCTACGCCCCGAATGTCGAGCAGGTGGTGGACATCAATCAAGCCGAAAGCAGAGCGTCAAGCCAGAGAACCTATGAGGCAATCGCCCGGGCCTGCCAGACCTTCCTAGGCTTCCGCCCGGCTCTTGCCGGCACCGTGATGCGGGATGATGCAGTTCGCGAAGCCATTCGGTCCCAGCGCACGCTCATTTCAACCGACCCGAACACCCAACCCATCATGGACGCCATCGCGATCGCTCATACCCTGTTGGGCCGCACCGCTCAGGAGCTTCACAATTAACGAAAAGAACCAAATGAATCGTTTCGATTTCGATTGTTAAATCCTTGGTAATAAAGGTTACCTAGGTTCACGATGGTTAATGAAGAAATTAATGTTAGACGAGGACTGATTCGGGGAGTTGATCATGAGAGTCTTACTTGTTGAGGATGACAGCGCGGTCGCGCGCAGCATCGAATTGATGTTAAAGGCCGCCGGCTTTAATATCTATACGACCGATCTGGGTGAAGAAGGCGTCGATCTTGGCAAGGTCTATGAATACGACATCATCATCCTTGATCTCTCGCTACCCGATATTTCCGGCTATGATGTTCTCAAGCAGTTGCGCATGGCCCGCGTCAATACGCCTGTACTGATCCTGTCAGGCAACCCGGACATCGAAGCCAAGGTTAAGACTCTCGGCTACGGTGCGGATGACTACCTGACAAAGCCGTTCAACAAAGACGAGCTGATCGCCCGGATCACCGCCATTGTTCGTCGTTCAAAGGGCCACGCCGAAAGCGTCATCCGCACCGGCGACATCATTGTGAACCTCGATGCCAAAACTGTTGAGGTCGAAGACGAGCGTGTTCACCTGACCGGCAAAGAATATCAGATGTTCGAACTGCTTTCCCTGCGCAAGGGTACGACACTGACCAAAGAGATGTTCCTGAACCATCTCTATGGCGGAATGGACGAGCCCGAACTCAAGATTATTGACGTGTTCATCTGCAAACTGCGCAAAAAGCTCGCGCAGGCAACTGGTGGCGACCATCATATTGAAACCGTCTGGGGACGCGGTTACGTGCTGAGAGACCCCAAGCCAAGAAAAGAGGCCTTCGCGGCCTGATACACGGTTCTGTTCCCCGACAGAGAAAAGCCCGGCCTTTTGGCCGGGTTTTGCATTTTGAGGGAACAGATAAAGGTGACAAGTCAGATCCTGACATTACTCTCAACCGGAAAGGGAGTAGATCATGACGCTTTCTATAAGTCCGAGCGGACAGGCCTGCGGTGCGGAAGTCACAGGGATTGACCTCACACAGCCCCTTTCAGAGGCGGACATCTCCGAACTCAGGTCGATGTGGCTGACCCATCAGGTGCTGTCTTTCCCCGACCAGCCATTGAGTGATGATGATCTTGAGCGGATCACCCTTTACTTCGGACCGTTCGGAGATGATCCCTTCATCGCGCCGATTGCCGGGCGTGATCACATTATTGCCGTGCGAAGAGCCGCGGACGAAACCGCTCCAATTTTTGCGGAAACCTGGCACTCTGACTGGAGCTTTCAATCTCATCCTCCAGCCGGCACCTGCCTCTTCGGGATCACCATCCCGGATCAGGGAGGCGACACATTATTCGCCAACCAGCAAAAGGCTTTGGCAGAGATGCCGGTCGCCCTCAGGGGCCGACTTGAAGGGAAAAAAGCGATCCACTCCGCCCGCAATGCCTACGCACCTGACGGGTTTTATGGCGCAGGCGACAAGGGCCGCAGCATGGATATCCGTCCCTCGCAGGAGGCTCAGGCAAGCCACTCTCATCCGATTATCGGACCACACCCCGAAACCGGCATAGACGGCCTGTTCGGCTGCGCCGGTTATATCGTCGGTATTGAGGGTATGGACGAGGATGACGCACGCGATCTGATTTTTGAATTATACCGTTGGCAAACCCGACCGGAGTTTCAGTATCGCCATCGCTGGCAGAAAAACATGCTGGTCATCTGGGACAACCGGTCGGTCCTCCATATGGCTACCGGAGGCTATCAGGGCCAGGAGCGCCTGCTTCACAGAACCACCATCGGCACGACCCCGCAGAGCTGACGTGCCCACTTGACCGCAACGTGTCCTGTAAGAAAAGCCCCCTCGGCGATCTCTTCGCGAGGGGGCCATAACCTTAAACTGGGCGTCAAAACCGAATTAGGCGCTTTGACGACTGTCGTCATCGACTTCTTCGAAGTCGGCATCAACGACATCATCTCCGTCGGCAGCCGCATCAGCCGCGGCATCTGACTCAGCGGCCTCGCTTTGCTGGGCACTGTAAATTGCCTCACCCAACTTCCTCGCCGCCGTCATTAGGCCTTGGTGCTTCGCCTGAATATCAGCGGTATCATCGCCCTCAGACGCGGTCTTCAGATCCGCAAGAGCCGTTTCGATTTCGGTTTTGACCTCCGCCTCGACCTTATCGCCATGCTCTTCCATCTGCTTCTCAGTCTGGTGCACCAGAGCTTCCGCATTGTTCTTGGCTTCGATCAGATCACGACGCTTCTTGTCTTCCTCAGCATTCGCCTCGGCATCCTTCATCATCGCCTGGATATCTTCATCCTTCAGGCCCCCATCAGCCTGAATGGTGATCTGCATCTGCTTTCCTGTGGCCTTGTCCTGAGCCGACACAGAGACGATCCCATTCGCGTCAATGTCGAACGTGACTTCGATCTGGGGGACCCCCATCGGTGCTGGCGGAATGCCCTCAAGGTTGAACTGTCCCAGCAATTTGTTGGCGCTGGCGATTTCCCGTTCACCCTGAAACACACGGATGGTGACGGCCGGCTGGTTGTTTTCGGCCGTTGAGTAGACCTTCGACTTCCGGGTCGGGATAGTGGTGTTCCGGTCAATCAGGCGGTCAAAGATATCACCCTTGGTTTCGATGCCCAGCGACAGTGGCGTGACGTCGAGGAGCACGACATCCTTGACATCACCCTGCAGGACGCCGCCCTGGATGGCGGCCCCGAGGGCGACCACTTCGTCGGGATTCACGCCCTTGTGCGGGGCCTTTCCAAAGAATTTCTCCACGGCCTCCTGAACAGCCGGCATACGGGTCATACCACCAACGAGAACGACCTCGTCGATTTCATTTGCCCGCAAACCCGCGTCTTTAAGCGCTTTTTTGCAGGGCTCTAGTGTACGTTCAACTAAGGCACCAACCAAAGCCTCGAGCTTGGCGCGCGTAAGATGAATGTTAAGATGTTTTGGACCAGATTGGTCTGCCGTGATGAATGGTAGATTTACATCGGTCTGCGTAGAGGACGATAACTCTATCTTGGCCTTTTCT
>CAJXMY010000249.1 GCA_913056435.1 uncultured Hyphomonadaceae bacterium
TTGAGCAGGCTGCGATGACCTCAAGGCCCATGGCTTTGCCCAGTTCGACCGCGGCAAGGCCCACCCCGCCCGCGGCACCGAGAACCAGGAGCTTTTCACCGGGCTTGGGGTCGGCCCGGTGTTTCAGGGCATAAAAGGAGGTGCCATAGGTCATCACAAAGGCCGCCGCTTCCTCGAAGGGCACGCTGTCCGGGATCGGGATGCAGCGCCCGGCGTCGATGGCAAGTTCCTCGCGCATGCCGCCCCAGCCGCAGGAGCCAATGACCCGCTGCCCGACCGCCAGATGCGTGACGCCTTCCCCGACCTCTTTGATCACCCCAGACACTTCGCCGCCCGGGCTGAACGGCCGCTCCGGTTTGAACTGGTACATGTCCTTGATGATCAGGCTGTCAGGAAAATTAACCCCAATGGCCTTGATCGAGATCACAACTTCGCCCTTGCCGGCCTTTGGACTTTCGATGTCCTCGAGCACCAGAGTTTCGGGACCACCAGGGGTTTTCGATAGGAGCGCTTTCATGATCGTTTCTTCACCTTGTTCGTTGACGGGCCTTTGGTAGCCGTGGCAACCGGGCCTGTGAAGGTATAACGTCGCGGAGAGGCCGCAAGATGCAACTCGTCCTGTTCTGGATCGTGACCGGCCTTGTCGCTTTTGGCTGGGCGCTGTCTGTGCAGATGCGGATCATGGTGGCCCTCGTCCTGAGACGGGCTCTGGCGGCACAGGACCCTGCATTACAGGACCGGCGCCTTGCCAATCCTCTGGTGGTGCGGGCCGCGGCCGATGCCGAGGATGAGGACCGAAGCGTGCGCCACTTGCGGGAGAGCTACCCCGCGGCGCTGCGGCATTTGCGGCGGGCCCGATGGTATAGTCTGGTCCTGCCGGTCTGCCTTCTCCTGACCCTGGGGTTCGGGCGGTTTGGCATGGGAGTGATGTGATGCGAGGCTATTTTGCGATCGGGGCGGAAGGGATCTCCAAGCCCATGAATCTGGGGGCTTTGATGCGCACGGCGAATGCCTTTGGCGCGAGCTTCGTGTTCAGTGTTCAGGCGGCCGACCGCGTGCGCACAGCGTATAAGGCCGACACGTCGCGAACGTTCAAGACCATCCCCTATTATCAGTGGAACAGTCTTGACGAGATGGCCCTGCCAAAGGGCTGCCAGCTGGTCGGGGTAGAACTGACGGAGGATGCGGTGGAGTTGCCGGAGTTTCGCCATCCGCGAGCGGCGGCCTATGTGCTGGGGCGCGAGCGGGGGGATCTGTCAGCCGACATGCTGGCCCGATGTGATCACGTCGTGAAAATTCCAACGCGGTTCTGCCTCAATGTCAGTCTTGCCGGCGCGCTGGTCATGTATGACCGGGTGCGCAGCATGGGCAGCTGGCGGGACCGCCCGGTCATGCCCGGAGGGCCACCGGCGCGGTCGCTTTCCGCGGATAAGGCCGGGACAGGCCCCGCCGAGGGCCCGGATTCGGGGCGCTCCGACGCGGATCCTCCGCGGCCCCGGGGCGGATCTTGAGGGGGTGCCCGGTGGGGGCAGGGTGACAGCGCGGGCGCTGGTCTGTCCCCCAAAGGCACTGATCGGCGCGCCCGGGCCTGCAAGGGCCTGTTTTTTCTGCCGGAACATCAACTCTTCGCTTGGGGTTTTCCTGCGCTGACGTTAAGACGGGGGCCTTGCCGGAGGTCGCCCATGCTTAGGTCTGTAGTGGTTTTGACATTTGCCTGCCTGCTCGCGTCCTGCGTCAGCCGGCCCACAGTGCTCACGCGGCTGTTCCAGCCCAAACCAGACTCCGCCCAGCAGGCGCTCGCCTATTATTATGACACGATCGACGCTGCCGACTTGCCGGTGGCCCCCGCCGGTGCGCCCCTGCCGGGCGAGGACGCGGTCCTGACCACCATTCTGGTTGGCTCCTGTCTGGATGAAGAGAAACCCCTGACGTCAGAGGCGCTGATGCAGATTGCCGCGACGCCGGCGGATCTGTTCCTGATGGTGGGGGACAATGTTTACGGTGACATGGATGGACGCTCTTATGTCAATAATGATGCGGCGCTGACCGAATTGAGGGAGGCGTTTCAGGACCTCTCGGAGCGGGCGGACTTTCAGGCGGTCCGCGCGGCCGTCCCGATGATGGTCGCCTGGGACGACCATGATTATGGCGCCAACGACATGGGCATGGACTTTGCCTTTCAGGGGCTGGCCGAGCGGATCCATGAGCGGTTCTGGGGCCTCGATTCCCAGGATGTCGGTCACTGGCCGGGCACCTATTATGCCCGCAGCTTCGGGCCAGAAGGCCAGCGGGTTCAGATTATCGTCCTCGATACGAGGTTTTTCCGGTCCGCCCTGACCCCGACCGATGCCTGGGGCCAGCCCGGAAAGGAACGCTATCTTCCGGCGCCGGCCGGCAGCATGCAGGACATGCTGGGCGCGGTGCAGTGGACCTGGCTGGAGAACCAGCTTCGGCAGCCGGCGGACCTTCGCCTGATTGTCTCCTCTGTTCAGGTCTTGCCCACCGTTCATGGCTGGGAGGCCTGGGCCGCGCTGCCCGATGAGCGGTCGCGGCTTTTTGAGCTGATTGACCGGACCGCGGCCAAGGGAGTGGTGTTCGTCTCCGGCGATCGGCACACTGCCTTCCTTTACGAGGATGACAGCGTGCTGTCCGACAGGGTGGTGGAACTGACGGCATCCTCGCTCAATCTCAGCTTTTCAGACGAGACGTCGGAACGTGATGCACGCCAGATCGGTGCCGGCTTCAGCCCCGAGAATTTCGGGGCGTTGACCATCGACTGGCAGGCGCGCACGATCGACCTTGAGATCCGGGACACGTCCGGCGAGGCGGTTCGCCAGCACCGGGTTGCTTTCGAGGCTCTGGGCGTGGGCTGAGGCCTGCTTGTCCCGCGGCAACCGACGCGCCCATGGCTGATTATCGCAACATCACCGCACTCGTGCTGGGCGTGACGCTGCTGCAACTGGCGGGCGGTGTTCTCGGCGTGATCACGCCGCTCGGTCTGGCGAGCCTTGAGGCCGGCAGCGTATCGATCGGTGCGGTCGCCACGCTGAACTCGCTCGGTTTCATGATCGGGGCCTGGCAGGCCAACACGGCGATCCGGCTGTTCGGGAACATTCGTGTCCATGCCGCAGCAGGGGCCCTGACCGCGGTCACAATCCTGCTGATGCACATGGTGCCCAACCTCGTGGCCTGGGCGGGGATCCGGATTGTGCAGGGGATTTCTCTGGCCTGGATGTTCGCCAGTCTTGATGCGTGGCTGGGGGCGGCCCTGCCGGCCCGCAATCGGGGCTCGATCAGCGGATTCTATCACTTCATG
>CAJXMY010000250.1 GCA_913056435.1 uncultured Hyphomonadaceae bacterium
CACCAGTTCGGCGCTCAATGCCAATTGTGGCGGTCGCGACCATGCGGCCATCTATGTCGAGCGGCAGGTGGTGGCCTGGTGGCGTGACCTGTTCGGATTCCCGGCCACCAGTTCGGGCCTGATCGTCTCCGGCACGTCCATGGCGACGCTGATCGCGCTGAAAACAGCGCGTGATGCCGCGGTCGACTTCGCCAGTCGCCGGGAGGGGATCGGGCAGGGCGCGCTGATAGGGTATACAGCCCAGTCCGCCCATAGCTGTGTCGCCCGGACCTTTGATATTATTGGCCTGGGCAGCGATGCCCTGCGCCGTATTCCAACCGACGCCGCTGGACAGATGGACCTCATCGCTCTTGAACGACAGGTCAGACAGGACCGGGCGGCCGGACTGCATCCCGCCATTCTGGTCGGCACCGCGGGCAGCGTCGATATCGGTGCGTTTGACGACCTCTCGGCACTGGCGGATCTGGCGGATGACTACGGTCTGTGGCTGCATGTCGATGGTGCCTTCGGGGCGGCAGGGATCCTCTCTGACCGGGTCCGCCCCAAGCTCAGCGGCATCGAGCGGGCGGCGTCCATCGCCTTCGATTTTCATAAATGGCTCCACGTCAATTACGATGCCGGCTGTGTCCTGATCCGGAATGGCGATCAGCATCAGCAGGCGTTTTCGGTCTCGCCGGACTATCTGACCCGCGACGATCGTGGCCTGGCCGGGGGCGCCCCATGGCCGGTTGATTTCGGCCCGGAACTGTCCCGCGGCGCGCGGGCCATCCGGGTCTGGGCCCATCTTAAGGAACATGGCACGGCCCGGCTGGGGCGGCTGATCAGCCGGAACTGCGATCAGGCGGCCTATCTGGCCACCCGGGTGGATGCCACGCCTTGTCTCGAGCGGATGGCGCCGGTGGCGCTCAACATTGTCTGCTTCCGGGCCTGTCCGGAGGGGGTGACCGGCGACGATCTCGATGCCCTGAATCGGAACATCGTCGTCGCCTTGCAGGAGCAGGGCATCGCCGCGCCCTCGACGACCCGCCTCGATGGCGCTCTGGCGATCCGGGTCAATCTGACCAACCACCGGACCCGGCAGGAGGATCTCGACCTGCTGGTGGAGGCGGTGTGTACGCTCGCCGTGACGTGCCCGCCCTCGGCACGCGGATAGCGCGGGGCTTATCCCGCGGTCGCGCCCCGTCAGTCTTTGGGTTTCAGGAAATCAATCCGACCGGGTCCGGACCCGGTCCATGATGGCGCATGGTCGAAGCCCCCGTCCGACATCTGCGCCGCTGGTCATCGCGACATGCGTTGGAAACGCGGCTTCGGCTGGGCTTTGGCCAGGGGGTGCCCGAAATAGCGGTCGCCCTGGGGTTTCACCCGCGGACGGTTCGCGGGCACATTCGGAGTGATGGGCTGGTCCCTCCCGCCACCGGGCAGGAGCGGCGCGACCTGATCCTGTCCCTCGACGAAGAACGTGCCGTTCAGGGCCTGCTGTCGGCAGAGCCCGGATCGGCCGCCCAGCTCAGGCTCCGGCGCAGCCTGATGGCGGGCGAGGGCCGGACCGATCCGGTGCAGGAACAGGAGACCGATATGCGATCACTGAAAGAGATCAGGGAGATGAGCGAGGATGAGCTTCGGGCTTATGTGGCATCTCTGGTGCCAGGACTGGAGAGCAAGGCCACTACAGACGCTCACGCCGGGCCAGAACGAACTGATGGCGAGATATCCCTTTCTGAGGACGGCACGCCCCGATCAGAAACCCCCGGCCCCGGGGCCGGGCGAGACCTGGCGTAACTGGCTGATGATGGGCGGCCGGGGTGCGGGATGTGCCCGGGGCCTGGATGTTTCCGGAGGCAGCCAATGAGGGGCGGTTCCGGCTGCGGGTCTGGCGTCTCGACGGGTCGGTGGTGGAGATGGAGACCCGGCAGGATGGTGTGCTTCTGGAGGGCGAGGTTCGCCGTGTTGAGATTGCCGAAATGGGCCCGGATGGTCGCACAGGGAGGTGGGTTTCCATTCAGCTGCCACCCGAGTAAGACTGGACGCGATTGGCGGCAGGATGAGCAGGGCATGGTCAGTGATCTGTATGCGACCCTCGGGGTCTCCCGATCGGCGACAGCCGACGAGATCCGGCGGGTCTATAAGCGGAAGGTCAAGGAGTTGCACCCGGACCTTCACCCTGGAGATGCGGGCAAGGCCGATGCCTTCAAGCGCGTGTCGGCGGCCTATGAAATCCTCGGAGATGAAGAGCGCCGCCGGCAGTATGACCGGGGTGAGATTGACGATCAGGGGGCCCCGCGGGGCTTTGCCGGTTCGGGGGGGGGAAGGCCGGGTGGCCGGGCCGGCGGGTTCAGCCATACGGGCAGCTTCCAGGGCGACCCCTTTGAAGAAATCCTCTCGGGCATGTTCGGCGGCGGGCGCCGCCGACCGGGGCCGCAAAAAGGGGGGGATATCCGTTATCAGGTGGAAATCGCTTTCGAGGACGCTGTTCTCGGGGCCAAGCGGGAAATGACCATGGCAGATGGGCGGGTCCTGAATGTGTCCATTCCTGCCGGGGTGGATAGCGGACAGACGCTGCGCCTCAAGAGCCAGGGGCGCCCTTCCCGGACGGGCGGTCCACCCGGGGATGCCCTGTTGGAGATCATTGTTCGGGAGAGCCGGGTCTGGACCCGGGAGGGTGATGATCTGCGGATGAGTGTGGCGGTGCCGCTGAGTACGGCGATTCTGGGCGGAAACGTCGATGTTCAGACCCCGGCGGGACCGCTGACCCTGAAGGTGCCCGAGGGGGCGAATAGTGGATCTGTCTTGCGTTTGCGCCACAAGGGTGTGCAGCGCAAGGGCCAGCCCGGGCACCTTTATGCCCGGCTGGAGATCATGATCGATCAGCCCAAAGACCCGGCCCTGCGGAAATGGGCGAAGTCGGTCCAGAAATGAGGTGGACCTGTCTGGCTCATTCACGGTCTATTCAGCGCCCTGCGGGCATAGATCGCCGCATGAAAGGCATGATGCTCTCCGCCGCTCTGGCGTTTGTCGCACTGTTGGGTCTGGCGTCACCGGCGCAGGCGCAGTGGAGCGATTCTTTCACCGCGGGGGAGGCCCGCACAGCGCGGGATAAAGGCGATGTGGTGCCGCTTAGAGATATCTTCCGGCAGCTGCGCCGCCGGTATGGGGGCTACCAGATCGATGCCAATCTGTATAATCGCGGAAGCCGGCAGGTGTATGTGATTGATTGGATGACCGGCAAGGGGGAACGCTTGCGGGTGACAGTGGATGCGAGGACCGGGCGGATCCAGTCCTGAGGATGAGGAGGC
>CAJXMY010000251.1 GCA_913056435.1 uncultured Hyphomonadaceae bacterium
AGCCCGCCTCTCCATCGTCGATCAGCCAGAGGTTGATCCATTTCAGAGAAAAGGGAAGCGGCATCCTCACCCAGTAGACGCCGGGGGCCACCGCAAACGTATCCCCCACGTCAGGTGCGAAATCCCCGTGGGGATAATCTAGGGCCGGTCGCCCGGCTGTTTTACCCTGAAAGCCATCCATGGTGTTCTGTTCGCACACCCGTTCGGCTTCACCAAGGCTGACCAAGCGTCAGGTCAGGGAACCAAAGAAAATTCATCTCGCACTGGCCTTCGGAACTCATTTTGCCTGCCAGCTCGGCAGACATTTCCGATTGCCGTTCCGAATTGGATCTGATTGAGACATCGAACGGTATTTCATATGACATCACCTGACCCCTCCAACGAGTTACCCCTCCTTCCGCTGACACGGCTTCAACAGGCCATGATTGCGATGGCGAGCATTGCAATGGGCGCGGGGATGACCATCAATTTCGTCGTGGTTGCGCCAGTCGCTAGAGACGCCGGCCTTTCAGAGCTGGAGGTTGCGGGCATTTTGACATTGTCGGCCGCCATTTATGCACTGATGATTCCCAGATGGGGCACCTGGGCGAACCGATTTGGCCGGAAGAGAGTCATGGTTTTTTCGCTGATGGCGATGGGGCTAACGAATATGGCCTTCCTGTTCACTCTGGAGGCAGCACTGGCCGGCTTGCTAACCGGCTCGACGATGTTTCTGTCACTTGTCTTCGTGCGCATCTGGTTCGGGCTTTTATCGCCGGGACTCCAGCCCGCGTCCATGGCCGCAATGACAGATGCCACGACGCCCCGAACGAGGGCGGCCGGCTTGGGACTGCTTGGGGCCGCCATGAGCATAGGGTCGATCATTGGTCCTGCCGGAGCAGCCGTTCTGGCCCCCCTTGGTGCTCTGGCCCCACTCTGGGGCTCCATTGTGTTGTGTCTGGGCTGCGGTCTGATCATTGGCTTCGTGCTGCCGCCAACCCGCCGGGCAAATAAAACCACACAGCGCCCCAAAGCGCTGACCATGCGGGATCCTCGCGTTTTCCCGCATCTGGTGTTCCTGTTCGCCTACTTCGTCGCTGTCGGAATGATCCAGCAGACGCTCGGTTGGTTCCTGGAAGATCGGTACGGACTGGAGGAGGCCGACGTTGTCCTGTTCACCGGGATTGTCTTCGCCTGCCTCGCAATCATGATGGTGGTGGTGCAATTTGGCTTTATCCAACCAAGAAAACCCGATCCACGGAAGATGTTACCCGCCGGATTGGCCCTTGTCGCCACCGGATATGTTGCCGCAGACCTCAGCCAGCCTTATTGGAGCGTTTGCCTCGCTTTCCTGATTGTGGGGGCCGGTGCCGCCTTGGCCGTGCCATCTGCGAACGCCTTGGGTACCATGTCAGTGCAGCGCGAGGAACAAGCCTCCGCGGCCGCATTACTGGCCGCCGCGCCACCATCTGGATTCATCTTTGGGCCGCTTATAGGTGCGGGATTGTATCAGCTCTCGCCCAAACTCCCGCTTCTCGTCTCAGCCGCCCTGATCGCCGGCCTCGCCCTTTATGCAGCGGTGTTCCTGACCCGGCAGTCGAGGCCTTAGGTCAGCATCAAACGGTCCGCCAGACCATCCATAAATCTCGCCATATCTCGATCGAGGGATGTCAGCCCCGAAACATCATGAGTGGTCAGCGTGACGTCTACTGTATTGTAAACATTGAACCACTCCGGATGATGGTTGAGTTGCTCCGCCTTCAGCGCCACGCCGGACATAAATGCAAAGGCTGAACTGAAGTCCGGAAACTTGTAAGTTCGACGAATGGCATTCCGACCATCCCCGGTCTTGGTCCAGCCATCCAGCTCTGACAGTATCACCTTTAGCTCGAGTTTTTCCGCCATGCTTTTATCCGCCTGCCTCGTCTTCTGTTTGATGGAGATAATAAAGCCAACGGCCATCGCCCGCGATTGCGGTTCTCAAACCAGGATAAGGCTGGCCGTTCCGAATTCGGGAAATGCCGGCCTCACCGACGAGGTCTTGCAGCCTCGCCCGGTTTGTGAAGTCAAGTCGTTCCGGCAGAAGCTCGTCTGGTTCAAGGGCCGCCAGATCTGGCCAGATGAACCAGATCTCTTCGCCGACCCGACGCGTTCCATACGGCCCCTCTAGTAATCGAGCCAGCTGCGCCAGAGGATCAAACCCGGTTCGGCGTAGGAGGTCCCAATGAAGGCGATGCGCCTGATTGGCAAAATTCGAAACAAAAGCAGGTTCCGCATCCGCTTGTCGGGCGAGATTCCTGAGAGAATTCTGCCCAACGATGTCGAGGAGCAACCCGACCTTCTCTTCAGCCGAAGGGGTCAGGGCCGGTTGGACCATCGCGGCGCCCGCAGGACGGGTCACCGCTGGGGCTTCAGCAACTTTTATGCGAACGGAGTCCAGATTTTGGTGATCTGTATCGTTGCACCCCACCAGAAGAAAGATAAGACAGGCGGCCGCGACCCGAAACATCAGATCTCCTCAAATCCCGTGATGCGTCTCAGGTCGGATAAAAGTTGGTTCTCACTCAGGACTTTAATGGTTGTCATTCCCATGGCTCTGGCGGGCTTCAAATTAATTCCAAGGTCATCGAGATAGACACATCTTGATGGAGAAACTTCTAAGGACTCGCACATGAGCTCATAAATTCTTGGATCTGGTTTCCGGATTCCCAGTTTCGAGCTTTCAATGACGTGGTCGAACAACTCCATAACCGCCTTGACCTTCTCAGCCTTGTCCTCGTCTGACGTCATGGAAGCTCCCTTGCCAATGGGCGCGTTATTCGTGATGCATCCCACTTTGACATGAGATCCGCACACCCGGAGCGCATTTACCACCGCAGGCCGGATAGCGCCCGACAGCAGGTCCAGAATATCCCTTCCGGGAACTTCGTGGCCAAGTGCGGCGCTCTCAGCTTTGAACAGGGCATCGAATTCGCCCGCCGTGACCTCTGAACGTTCAAGTTGCGCCCAGGCATTGGTATCGCCGTTTCTGGCATTGACGCTTCGGATGAAGTCCCGGGGGAGGCCGTTGGCCATTTCATACTGTGAAAATGCGTCAAAGGGAGACGACGTAATCACGCCTCCAAAATCCCAGATCACCGCCTCAATTTTTGCTGTCATGCAACTTGACCTCCCCGGTCTGGTTCAAACATCTTCTCCTCCTTTATGTCAGGTCATTAACGTCGGAAGACAAGACACCTTCAGATATCGCCTTTGAATCGCTAAGCCCTATATGGTTAGGATGTTGGTAAGATGCTTCCTCCTGTTCG
>CAJXMY010000252.1 GCA_913056435.1 uncultured Hyphomonadaceae bacterium
CCTTTTGCTGACTAATCGCGTGGAGCCATTGCCATGAAAGCGCGCATCTGCGACAAGGGCGTGTCTTTCAGCCCCGACCGCCTTATATCCCGAGGGAGCCCACTGCACAGACCAGACGCCGGCGACTGCATCATGACGGATGCGACCTCAACGCCGAGCGCCGGCTGGCGCATGAAATTCGCCGCTTTTTCTCTGGCGGTGTCCATTTTCTCCGTGATCTGGTTCATGGTGGCCGCGCTTGGAACCCGCTTCGGTCTCTGGCCATACCAGGTGGGCCTGCTGCAGATGACCATCGGCATTGGGGCCAAGCTCGCCATGCTGGCCCTTGGGCTCGGTCTCGTGGCGCAGGTGATGGCGCTGATCAAATATCCCAGGGTTCAGCCCATGATCCTTGCCCTGGTCGCGACGCTGATCGCCGCCATGGGCATGTTCCGGCTGGTCGGCTTTGGCAGTCTGGCCGGCTCCCTGCCGCCGATCCACGATATTCAGACCGATTGGGGAGATCCCGTCGCGTTCAGCGATCAGCTCATGGCGCTGCGCGCGGAGGACGGCGCCACCAATCCGGTCCTCCCGGCGCCCACCGTTCCCGACTATGCCGAAAGCCGCTGGCCCGGAACCGCGGGGCGCCTCGTCTCGGATCTGCAAGCCGAAGCTGAACCGGCCTCCGCTGAGGATGAGGACGCTCTCTATCCGCGGATCGACCCACTCTATTTTGACCAGGCGCCGGATGAGGTCGCCGCCCTCGCCCAGCGGCTGATGGACCGGCGCGGCTGGACCCCGGTGGCCGGCCCCGAAACCCTGCTGGATGGCAGCCTTCGTCTTGAGGCCACGGCCCAGTCAGGCTGGTTCGGCTTCAGGGATGACATTGCCCTGCGGCTCCGGTCCCTCGACGGCGTCACCCGCGTCGACGTGCGCTCCGTCAGCCGGGTGGGCCTGTCCGATCTTGGCGCCAATGCCAAACGGGTTAACGGGCTTCTCATGGAAATGCAGGATCGCGGTGACGGCCGCTGGGCGCCCTAGCCCGGCATGTCCGCGAGGCGGTAGCGGCTCTGAACCACCGGCGTGTCGCTGTCACAGCAGACCCGCCCCTCGGCGATGAGCTTCATCATGTGGCCAAGGACGGACATGCAGGCGGCCGGGAACAGCCGGTCTTCCAGGCCGACATAGAGCGCGCGGACCATGGTCGGGATATCGTCGACACCGCACGACAGCTGGCCCAGAATGCCATCTTCACGGGTCTGCCGGTGCTGGCGGTAGGCCTGAATGAAGGTCCGGACGAAGGCCGCCCCCCGGACCGGTGAGCCATGTGTGGGCCAGAGCGTCTCGAAACCCCGGGTCTCGATCCGGTCGAGGCTGTCGAAGTAATCGGCCATATTGCCATCCGGAGGAGCCACAATCGTCGTCGACCAGCCCATAATGTGGTCCCCGGTGAGACAGGCATTCTCCTCCTTGAGCTCGAAACAGATATGCGTCCGTGTGTGCCCCGGCGTCTCGATGACCTCAAGGGTCCAGCCCGGACCTGAAAACCGGTCCCCGTCCCGGACCCGGACATCCGGCCGAAAGCCGGGATCGTCCTCCGATCCCAGAACCCCTTTGGCGGTCGGCTCAGCCTCATCCTTGGCGTACACTTTGCACCCGGCCCACGCCGCCAGGGGACGGGCCAGCGGCGAATGATCGGAATGGCCATGGGTGACGAGAACATATTTGACGGTTTCGCCTGCCAGAGCGCGCTTCAGGGCCTCGAAATGGTCGGGGTCATGAGGGCCGGGATCGATGACGGCAACCTCTCCCTGTCCCACAATGTACACCCCCGTGCCAACATAGGTGAACGGGCTGGGATTGTTGGCGATGACCCGTCGCAAGAGCGGGGAGACCTGCTCGACCGCGCCATAGGTGAAGTCAATGTCTTTAACAAAAGGGATCGGCATCAGCGAAGATCATCTCTTATTTTGTGGCCGGGCCGTTTTCACGTACCCCGCCAGGGGTTAGCGGGGCGCAAAGGCCGCCACGAAAGCCTTGGCCATCCGTCGGGTCGATTTGAGCTTGTCACCCAGATTCAACGCCACCGGAGGCCCCATATCCGTTTTGTTGGCATCCACGATAAAGATGCGGCCCGTCGCCCGGTCCCGCAACACGTCAACGCCGCCCCACTCCAGACCCAGCTCGGCCGCAAACCGGCTGATCAGCTCGATCTCGTCCTCGGAATAGCAATTTTCCGGCCGGTCGAGATGAACCTCGCTGTTCTCGTTCAGGAACCGGCGACCGACCGGACGCCGCTTCCGGAACACCACTGCCGGCCGTCCCCCAACAATGCAACAGCGCAGATCCTCGACCAGACCGCCCTCGATCTCATTGTCGATCACGCGCTGATAGACCTTGCCCTCTTCCGGCGTCAGCGGTCCCTCGAGGATGCGCCCATCATGACAGGCATTCTTTTCCGACTTCTCGACCATGGACCCTTTGAAGGTTCGCGGGTCCACCGCGAGCCCCTCCCCGGCCGCGGCAGCAAAAGCCGCAGCCACGCGGCTTTTGGAAATGTCTGTGCAGCCGAAATTGACCAGCTTGGCTCCGTCCTTGATGGCGGGCGGGGCGTGGCGACTTTCCGTGGAATCATCAAACTGGAAAACGATGTCGGCTTTGCCCGTATCGGAAATCAGCTTCGTGCCCGACGCATGCATCACCGGCCAGATAAAATACCAGGGGCGCGGCTTCTCGGGAAAAAACGCAATGGTCGGCCGCCTGTGACCCGTCACCCGGCGCCATGTCCGCCAGGACTGGGCGAGGGTGTAAAAGGTCAGCCATGTGAAGATATCGCCAAAGAGAGACGATTTGGCAGGAACGCGATGCCCGGTCTTTTTGACCAGCCAGGCCCCATCTTCGTATTTAAAGTCGGCGAGCCAGCTTCGAGACATGCTTTACTCCCTGCACCAAACGTCGGGGCCAGCCCCGTGAATCGCACGGGCGGTCGGACCGATCAACACCAAATCACCGTGACACGAAGTATCATCCCCTCCGGCTTCGGGCGAAACCGCTCAAAGAAGCGGGCGAAGGCTGGAGAGATCATAGCCCGCCTGCGCACCCGCCGCGATGATATCGTCGGCATTGCCCTGCCCGCCATGGGTCAGCGCCCAGGCGGTGATCGACCGGGTCCCGGTTCGGCAATAGGCCAGAACCGGCGCCGGCGCGGCGAGGGCGAGGGCGGCGATCGCGTGGGTTATGCGCATGGTGATTTTCCTCCCATTGGGTTTCCCAACGTCAGGTGAGCAGCAAGCGGCCGACCGCGCAA
>CAJXMY010000253.1 GCA_913056435.1 uncultured Hyphomonadaceae bacterium
CTCGGGGAAACCGGCGACATGAGCATGTTGGACCCCTGCTACGTCGACTTCGACGGCTCAGGGGTGGTGGACGTGACCGATTTGGCCCGCATCAAAGTGGTACTCGGAGAAGATCCAGGCGTGTCCGCAGATCAATGTGGTGCTGGTTCAGCCCTGGTTTGACCGCGCATAATCAATCCATTGCTTGACGTCGTTCTCATTGACCTTGCTATCGCCGCCCCAGAGCACCTTCGCGCCGCCCGGGCTGCTGAGGAAGCTGGTCGCGGCGTCTAGGACTTTGCGGGCCGAAGACCTGGCGAGGCCGTCGGCCGTCCGGATGCCAGCGCCGACAAGAATCTGGCTGTCCAGCACCCGAAGGCCTGGAGCTTCGAGCATGAGTCGGGTCTGATCCTGCCAGTCGGTCAGCGTCGCCGCCTTGATGTAGCGGACGTTGAGTGCGGCGGCAGTCTGGCCGGGATCTGCTGTCAGGAGATCGCCTATGGTAGCAATGTTCACGCCTTGCAGCCGCGCCGCGGTTTTGGGCCCGATCGAGGGGGCGTCGATAATCGGCGAGTCAGCCGTCAGGCGATTGTGGTCGGTCTTCTTCCGGGTGTCGGTCGCTGCCGGCGTTTGCTTTTGCGAGAGGTCTGGTGTCATGGTTTCCAGATCTCCGGGCTGGGGCAAATCTTCGAAAATCTCCGGGTCAGGTTGCTCAACACCGGCGGCGAATGCGTCGATCTTTTCATGAGCGCCGGTCTCAGGCCGAAACTGGTTTGTCAGGACCGGCTCCGGCAGGACTTTGAGGACATAGCGAACCGGTGGATCTTGCGGGCCACGGTTCACATGATGGGTGCCGAGGGGCTCGAGCGGCTGCGCATCCAGAACCGTGAGCGGCATCCTGAGGACCTCTTCGGCATGGAGGCGACGGATGACCCGGTCATCGGCGGACAGCGTCCGGATGACTTTGCCGCTTGTTTGAAGTTCGGCATACATGTTGGACACGGCCCAGCGATCTTTGGCATCTCTCAGCCGCCGGGCCAGTTTGCGGACCGGGATATCCAGAGCCGCAAGATAACCGGGCACATCCAGATCGACTTCAGGAGCGCTGATTTTAGCTTCTTTGAAC
Organism: uncultured Hyphomonadaceae bacterium; assembly: GCA_913056435.1. Lineage (GTDB taxonomy): Bacteria > Pseudomonadota > Alphaproteobacteria > Caulobacterales > Hyphomonadaceae > Henriciella. Next base: position 1,106 of record CAJXMY010000253.1, read on the forward strand.
GCACGGTCGAACAGAACAGCCACGCCTGATGTCGCATAGGCCATCAGATCCGCCAGAAGGGTCAGTAACGTGTCATCGAGAGCCGCTTCCGGGTTCTCGATAGCTTTCTCGAGATCATAATGGTCGATAAGGGTTTGATAGTGGGGGTTGGCGTATTTTGCCCCAGCGAGAACCATGTCGGCGACGAATCCGGTATGGTCCCCGCCCTCAACCTTCGGGTAGCCCCGTGCATCAATAAGGGCTTTCAGGGTTGGTCTTGATGACACAATGGACCGCTCCAGGGCGCGATGGATGGCACAATCCTCTTCAGACTGGGCTGTGTGGAAAGGATGGATCGGATCGACATAATAGTGCGTTAGAACGCCGAGGGCGTACGCGGCCCTGCTCCACTTCCCCTGTCGCAGCGCATCGACCGCTTTGCCATACCATTTCATTGCCGCATCACGGGCGCCACCCCATTCCCCCTCTTCCACGTGGAGGACATGGTTCCTGTAATCCCGAAAGCGGGTATCGGGTGCGGTGGCGCCTTTGAGCAGCGGTTTGTGATGGCGTAAGAGCAGGCCCTTCCGGATTTCCCTGTCGGGACCATCCAGTCTCTGCAGGGCATCCATGATCACAAATTGGTGTGTGGACCGGCAGCGATATTGCAGGACGATAAGTTCCAGAAGTGTCATTTTGCCTTGTCCCCGGTCGGATCTGGCCTTGTCGACCTCGCCACGGGCTTCAGATGCATCTGGACTTGGCAGATCGCAGCTTCAGGCGCTGGCCGAGAAGGATGTTAACAATTTCCCAAAAATTCAGACCATTTGGTTAACTGCCGATTAATCACTTGTCCGTGACAGCGACGGGAAGCCACGAACGGGACGTGGTCAACATTGCCGGAGGGCCAAATACGCAAGACGAGATGGCAGGGTGCCTGTCAGGACTTTCTGACGGGCCGCATGAGGCCTTCCTGTGCCATGCTCGCGACAAGTTCACCCTGACGGGTAAAGACGCTGCCGCGATTAAAACTGCGGCCACCCCCCGCATAGGGGCTGTCCATCACATAAAGATGCCATTCGTCGAACTTGATGGGGGCGTGGAACCACATGGCATGATCCAGACTGGCGGACATCAGCTCGCCGGTCATCCACGAGATGCCGTGAGGGCGATTTCCTGTCCCCAGAAGGGCCATGTCAGAGGCATAGGCCATCAGGCAGTGATGCAGCCAGGGGGCCTCATCAATGGGCCTGGCGACCCGGAACCAGTGGGCATGGCTGTCCTTGGCCTTCTCCGGTTTCAGAGGATCCAACGGCTCGATCTCGCGGATTTCGATCGGACGGGGGCGCAGAAAATGTCCCCGATGGCGCTCGGGTAACCGTGCCGCAAATTGCTGACGCCAAGCAATGCGATCACCCAGTGCCTCTGGTGACGGCACATCCGGCATGTTATGTTGATGGTGCCAGCCTTCCTCTTTCTTGTGGAAGGACGCGGCGAGATTGAAAATCTGCCGTCCATGCTGGACGGCTATGACGCGCCGGGTGGTGAAGCTGCCACCATCGCGCGAGCGGTCGACTTCGTAGATGATTGGAATGGACGGGTCGCCAGGCCGGATAAAATAGGCATGCAGAGAGTGGCACGTCCGGTTCTCGGTATCCACTGTGCGGTAGGCGGCGACCAGAGATTGTGCGATCACCTGTCCGCCAAACACACGCTGATTGGTTTCATTATCCGGGCTCTGGCCGCGGAATAGATCCACTTCCAGCCGTTCGAGGTCCATGAGGTTCAGAAGGTCACCAACGGGATCGGCCATCAAGTTTCTCGCGCTTTGTATTGACCTCGCTCATGTAACAGTCTTCTCCTCAGCTGCAAGTGACCAGACTAGAGGAAAGACATGGGGATACTGCAAAAGATCAGGCGGGAATATACGACGATCAAGGCCTTTCTGGGCTTGCATAAATGGACGTCTAAGCTCGGTCCGGACCAGACCAATACGCTTGCCGATGATCTGGAGGCCGTGGTCAACAAGTATCGGGCGAATGTGGCCATACGCTACGAGGACAAGGTCATCACTTATGGTGAGCTGGATCAAACCGCCAATCAGGTTGCGCACTGGGCGCATTGTCAGGGCCTTCAGGCAGGGGATGCGGTCGCTCTGTTTATGGAAAACCGGCCGGAATATATC
>CAJXMY010000254.1 GCA_913056435.1 uncultured Hyphomonadaceae bacterium
CTCCGGTGCCTTTTCGGGCCTTGAGTTCCGTTAGTCGGACAAGGTCCCGGCCTGACGGACAGCCTCCGAAATCGTGGTCACCGCCTCATTCATCATGTCGGGGTCAGTCGCCTCCGCCATGACCCGGATGAGGGGTTCCGTGCCGGATTTCCGGATCACCAGTCTCCCGCTGCCACCCAGACGGCTTTCCGCGGCAGAAATGGCGGCCTGGACCGGCGGCTCTGCCAGAGGGTCGCCTCCGGCATAGCGGACATTGATCAGCTTCTGCGGCACCGACTCAAAAACGTGCGCAATATCCGAAAGCGGGCGGCCGGATTCCACCATGACGGCAAGGACCTGAAGGGCCGCCATGAGCCCGTCGCCAGTGGTTGAATGGTCCGACATGACGATATGTCCGGATTGCTCCCCCCCCAGATTATAGTTCAGCTCACGCATACGCTCGACCACATACCGGTCTCCCACCTGCGTCCGCTCGAGAGCGAGACCGATCCCGTTCAGATAGTGTTCCAGGCCGAGATTAGACATCACCGTCGTCACAACGCCCGCAGAGGACAGTCGGCCCGCCGCTTTCCAATGTCCGGCAATCAGGCCGATCAGCTGATCGCCGTCAATGGTCTTCCCGGTCTCATCAATGATGATGCAGCGGTCGGCATCCCCATCCAGCGCAATGCCAATATCCGCGCGATGGGTCTTGACCGCTTCTCGCAGGGCCCGGGTGTCGGTCGAGCCGACTTCCCGGTTGATATTGAAGCCATCCGGTGAGACGCCCACCGGAAACACTTCCGCCCCGAGCTCGTAAAGAGCGCTGGGAGCAACCTTGTAGGCCGCCCCATTCGCGCAATCGATACAGATCCTCAGGCCAGACAACCGCATGCCCTTGGGAAAACTGGCCTTCACGATCTCCACATACCGGGCCTGAGCATCATCAACCCGAACCGTTCGGCCAAGATCGCCGGGCCCGGCAAGCTTGTCATCAAGCGCCCGGTCCATGCGGCTTTCAATCTCCAGCTCAATGTCGTCCGAGAGCTTGTAACCGTCAGGCCCGAAAAGCTTGATCCCATTATCTCCGAACGCGTTGTGGCTGGCCGAGATCATCACGCCGAGATCCGCCCGCAAGGAGCGGGTCATCATGGCCACGCCGGGGGTCGGCAACGGCCCGAACAGGGTGACATCCATACCGACAGAGGTGAACCCCGCCACGAGGGCCGGCTCGATCATGTAACCGGACAGGCGGGTATCCTTGCCGATGACAACGGAATGACGACGCGGACTGGTGGTGCGGAAATATTTCCCCGCGGCCATGCCCAGTCGCATGGCAATTTCCGGCGTCATGGGCGGGGTGTTGGCGGTTCCACGAATGCCGTCGGTCCCGAAATACTTTCGCGTCATGCACGAGTCTCCTTGCGCAAGGCCCTCACCTCTGGGCAAATGGCACGTTTATGGATGTCCTGCCAAGGCCGGATTTTGGCCACATATGTCATTCATAGTGAGCACATGAACCCGCAGGTCGAGAAAAGGAGACCTTCTTATGCAGACCAAACCACTACTCGCAGGGCTCGGGCTGAGCCTTCTGCTGGCAGGATGCTCAACCCTGTCCGATGGTCAAACCGTCGCGGAGTATTGTTCCGACCCTGAGCGGGCCGGGGAAGGCCTCTGCCAGCTTAAAGTCGACATTAATGGCGTTGAAACCCAGCTCAGCCAGACAAATCTCAGCGTCTCCGAAGCGCGTCGGCTGGCCGAGTCTGCGGCCGAGGCGGCCGCGGCCGCGCAGGCCTCGGCAGATGCCGCGCAGGGCAGCGCAGACCGGGCGATGTCGGTTGCCAATCAGGCCCTCAGCATGAGCGATCTCAGCTGCGAAACCCGGGTCCTGAACCAGACGGATACGGGCACCTGCCGGGATGGATATACATTAATGGGCTGCTCCCAGACCCGTTACACCTACCGGGCGGGGGGGCTGTCTTTCCTGCGCGAAGTCAATGATGAGCAGTGCCGGTTCAACAGCCAGGTTCTGGAAATGCATGTGCGCTGCTGCACGGCAGGCCCTGGACTTCCGCCGGATGACGCCACGCTTATGGACGCCGACTCCTAGGGTCAGGACCATGAAGGGCCCCGCATCGGACGCCCTTCGCGACAACAGCCTGCCTGCCCTTGTCTTCATGTCTGACCGATGCGCAGGCAGGCTGTCATAATCTGAAATCCAATGTGCACTGGCCCTCGCCGGAGCAATGCCGCTATGGCAGTCAGCGAAGATGTATTTGGGAGTCGCGTGAGTTCATGTGTGGTATTATCGGCGTCGTCAGTGCGACAGAAGACGCAGCCCCCCGCCTGCTGGAATCCCTGAGCCGCCTGGAATATCGCGGCTATGACAGTGCGGGCATCGCCACCCTGAATGCGGGCCAGCTGCGCCGGTCGCGGGCCGCCGGCAAGCTGACCAATCTGCGGGATCAGCTGGTCGCGGCACCGCTGGGCGGCACCACCGGCATCGGACACACCCGCTGGGCCACTCATGGCCGACCGACCACGACCAATGCACACCCCCACCAGTCCGGGCCTGTGACGCTGGTCCACAATGGCATCATCGAGAATTTCCGCCAGCTACGCCACAGGCTCGAGGCACGGGGGCACCGGTTCGAGACCGAAACAGACACCGAGACCATCGCCCATTTGCTGGCGGACCATCTTCGGGACGGAAAAGCCCCACAGGACGCCGTCGCCGCAGCCCTGACAGAACTGGAGGGGGCCTTCGCACTCGCCATTCTGTTCGAGGGGCATGATGATCTGATGATTGGCGCGCGAAAAGGCTCACCTCTGGTGATCGGGGTCGGCGACGGGGACATGTTTCTCGGCTCCGATGCTCTGGCCGTGGCGCCGTTCACCCAGAAAGTGATCTATCTGGAGGAAGGCGACTGGTGCGTCCTGCGGACTGGCCGTTATGAGATTTACAATCAGGACGGCACCGCGGTGGAACGCCCCGTCTCCATCGTGCAGGGCGCCGGCGCCGCCGCGGAAAAAGGCAATTATCGCCACTTCATGCAGAAGGAAATTTACGAGCAGCCCGAAACGACGGCCCGCACCATCGGGGCCTATGTTGACGCGCTTGAACAGCGCGTCACCCTGCCGGCCTCAGACAGCGCCGACATCGACTGGTCTCAGATCAGCCAGCTCCATATCGTCGCCTGCGGAACAGCCTATTATGCCGCCTGCGTCGCAGAATACTGGTTCGAACAGCTGGCGGGTCTTCCGGTCAAGACCGATATC
>CAJXMY010000255.1 GCA_913056435.1 uncultured Hyphomonadaceae bacterium
GTCTGGGGTCCCACCTCTTTACGACCCTGACGAAATCGCCGGCATCGTTCCGGTGGATTATCGCAAGCCGTATGAGGTGCGAGAGGTCATTGCGCGGCTGGTGGATGGCTCTGACTTTTCCGATTTCAAACCCCGTTATGGGGTGTCGACGGTCTGTGTTCAGGCCTCCATCATGGGGTTCAGGTGTGGCCTGATCGGCAATAATGGTCCGATTGATCCCGATGGCGCGACGAAGGCGACGCAGTTCCTTCAGCTTATGGATCAGGCAGATACGCCGGTCATCTTCATGCAGAACACGACCGGCTACATGGTCGGCAAGGCTTATGAACAGCGCGGCATGATCAAGCATGGGTCGAAAATGATTCAGGCGGTGACCAATATCGAAGTGCCCCGTATCACCATGATGACGGGGGCGAGTTTCGGGGCTGGCAATTATGGCATGTGTGGCCGGGCTTTCGGGCCGGACTTTCTGTTTTCGTGGCCGAATGCCGCGACCGGGGTGATGGGCGGCGAGCAGGCCGCCACGGTGATGTCGATCGTTGCGGAAGGGGCAGCCGCGGCGGCCGGGAAGGAGCCGGACCGAGCGGCCCTGGCCAAGCAGGAGGCGCACCTGACGGCGCTGTTTGATGGCCAGTCATCGGGTTTCTACACGTCCGGGCATGATATGGATGATGGCATGATTGATCCGCGCGATAGCCGGCGGACGCTGGGTTTCCTGCTCGCGACGGTCTGGGAAGGGCGCCATCGCGAGACCCGGAGAAATTCGTTCGGAATCGCAAGGCTGTAAGGGGAAACCGTCATGACAAACTTGCCCAAGGTCACTGCTTTGGAGCTCGTCCTGGAAAATGGCTGGCTCTCGATCTGGTTCAACCAGCCGAAAACCCGCAACGCGCTGAGCACCGAGCTGACAACGGACCTCGTGGCCGTGCTGGAGGCCGTTCGTGATGACCGCACTGTTCGCGGGATCACGCTGCGAGGACGGGGCGGCGTGTTCTGTGCCGGCGGGGACCTTAAAGCCTTCAATAAAGGCCAGTCGGGCGACGCAGACCGCCGGGAGAGCTTTGACGATGTTGTTGCGATGTCGGTCCGCGGCGCGGCGATGTTCGATCTGGTCAACACCATGCCGCAAGTGGTGGTCGCGGTTGTCGAGGGCGCCGCCATGGCGGGCGGGTTTGGGCTGGCCTGCTGCGCCGACGTGGTGATTTGTACGCCTTCGGCACGTTTCGCCATGACGGAGACAGCCATTGGCCTGACCCCGGCCCAAATCTCACCATTTGTTATTCAAAAACTGGGCTTTGCGACGGCCCGGCGCCTGATGCTGACGGCGGCCCGGTTTGAAGGGGTAGCCGCTCACAGCTACGGGTTTGCCGACCTGTTGGTGGATTCTGAGGAAGATATTGCGGCCTGTGAAACTCAGATTCGAAAGCAGGTGCTGGCCTGTGCGCCGGGAGCGGTGGCCGACATAAAGGCGCTTATTCTGGCTCTGCCAAACCTTGACCGGGCGGCGCAAATTCAGGCGGCCGCCGAGAATTTTGCCGGTCGCCTGACGTCGGACGAAGGGCGGGAAGGTGTCGCCTCCTTTGTTGAGAAACGGAAACCAAACTGGGTGAGGCAACCATGAGACGGATCACAACCCTGCTGGTCGCCAATCGGGGCGAAATTGCCTGCCGTGTTCTGCGCACGGCGCGGGACCTCGGCCTGCGATGTGTTGCTGTGTATTCAGAAGCCGACGCGGAGAGCCCACATATCCGTCTGGCTGACGAGGCCGTGTGCATTGGCCCGGCCGCTGTCACCGCCTCCTATCTGAACACGGACGCCATACTGGCCGCCGCCAAGGCCACGGGCGCCGACGCGCTGCACCCCGGCTATGGCTTTCTCTCGGAGAACGCGGAGTTCGCTGAGGCCTGCGAAGCCGCGGGGCTGATCTTTGTCGGGCCCCCGGCGGAGGCGATGCGCCTCATGGGGGACAAGGCGCGCGCCAAACGCCGTATGATCGAGGCTGGTGTGCCGTGTATTGAGGGATACCAGGGCGCAGACACTGATCCGGCTGTTCTGATGCGGGAGGCCGAACGTATCGGGTTCCCGGTGATGCTGAAAGCCGTGGCGGGTGGCGGCGGTCGGGGGATGCGACGTGTGGCCAGTTTGGAGGATCTGGACAGCGCCATCCGCCTGGCTGGGTCCGAGGCGGCGAATGCTTTTGGCAATGGCGATCTTCTGATCGAGAAAGCCGTCGAACGGCCGCGTCATGTAGAAGTGCAGGTCTTCGCAGACCAGCACGGCCAGACAATTCATCTGGGGGAACGGGACTGCTCGGTCCAGAGGCGTCACCAGAAAGTCATTGAAGAGGCACCTTGTCCGGTGATGACTGAGACTTTGCGGGCGGAGATGGGGGCCGCCGCCGTCGAGGCGGCCCGCGCGGTCAATTATGTCGGGGCGGGCACCGTCGAGTTTCTGCTTGATGAGGACGGGCGATTTTACTTTCTGGAGATGAACACCCGGCTCCAGGTCGAACACCCGGTCACGGAGGCGATTCTTGGCCAGGATCTGGTGGCGTGGCAGATCGCCGTGGCACAGGGAGAGCCCCTGCCTTTGAGCCAAGACGAGGTGCAGATCCGCGGGCATGCCATTGAAGTCCGTCTCTACGCCGAAGATCCGGGACGAAACTTTCTGCCCTCAACCGGACCCGTCCTCCTGTGGACGCCACCGTCAGGCCCCGGTGTTCGCGTGGATGATGGGATTGAGACTGGGGGGCAGGTTTCCCCCTTCTATGATGCCATGCTCGCCAAAATCATCGCCCATGGGGCCAGCCGGGAGGAAGCGCGACGCCGACTGCGGCGGGCGCTTGGAGAAACCGCGCTCTTTGGTTTGAAAACCAACCGCGATTTCCTGATTGATGCGCTGGGACAGCCGGATTTTGTCACGGGTCAGGCGACCACGGCCTTTATCGAAGAGACCTATGGGGAGGCCGGCTTCAGGCCCCCGGCGCCGTCTTCCGAAGATCTGGCGTCTGTGATTGCTCTCGATCTGCGCGGGTCCCGGGAGTCGGCGGTGACAGGCGCGGTGCATGTCGACCCGGAACTGCTGGACTGGACAAGTGCAGGCAGACTGGAAAGTTCTGCGGTTTATGGTCATGGGGGACGCGAGATGACTGTAACGGCCAGGTCAGCCGATGCGGGCGCTCGCCGATCCAGACCCATCCAATCACGGCTGCAAAGAAAGGCGACAGGGTCAGCAGCAGAAGGCA
>CAJXMY010000256.1 GCA_913056435.1 uncultured Hyphomonadaceae bacterium
TGAGGTGAGCAGACCGAGATGATCACCATCACCGAATATGCTGGACGTGATGTCGCCGTTTACGGACTGGGTCGCAGTGGACTTGCCGCTGCCCGGGCGCTGGCGGCAGGGGGCGCACGCGTGCATGCCTGGGATGATGGAGAGGCTGCGCGCGAGCGCGCTGCAGATCAGGGCATTCATGTGTCCGACATCAACAAGCGGGACTGGCAGAAATTTGCGGCCCTGGTCCTGTCACCGGGTATCCCGCTGCGTTTCCCGCAGCCGCATCGCCTCGTCCAGCTGGCTGAAATGACGGGTGTTCCGATTGTTGGTGACATGGAATTGTTTGCCCGGGCCGTTCAGGCGCTTCCGGAAAAGGGGCGCCCCCGGATTGTCGGCATCACCGGGACAAATGGGAAGTCCACAACCACAGCGCTGATCGGACATATCCTGCGGGAGTCCGGGCGGGACGCACGTGTCGGCGGGAATATCGGCACCGGTGTTCTGGATATGGAGCCCCTGCACGCGAATGCGATTTATGTGCTTGAAATGTCCTCTTATCAGCTGGATCTGACCACGAGCCTGCACTGCGATGTGTCTGTCCTGCTCAATATTTCCCCTGATCACCTTGACCGCCATGGGGGCATGGACGGCTATGTGGCCGCCAAGAAGCGTATTTTCCGGAACCAGACGTCCCGGGATGTGGCGGTTGTGGGGATTGATGATCCCGCAAGCCAGGCCATTGCGATGGGGCGGTCGCGCCCCGGGGAAGCGCAGCTGACACCCATATCCGCCGAATTCGGTCTGGCTGGTGGCGTGAGCGCGGTTTGTGGATATCTGTTTGACTCCACCGGGGGGCAGGCGCTTCGAATTGGGAATCTCGATGTCGCGCCGGCTCTGAAGGGGCGTCATAATCACCAGAATGCGGCGGCGGCCTATGCCGCCTGCCATGCGCTGGGCATTGCGCCGGGGCGGATTCTGTCGGCCCTGGAGAGTTTTCCGGGTTTGCCGCACCGCATGGAACGGGTGGGCAGCGTGGACGGTGTAACCTTCATCAATGACTCAAAGGCGACCAACGCTCAGGCGGCTGAGCAGTCCCTCAAGACCTGGCCGAGGGTCCATTGGATTGTGGGCGGGCAGGCAAAGTCGGGCGGACTGACCGACCTTGAACCCTATTTCGATCACGTCGCGCATGCCTATCTGATCGGTGAAAGTTCTCAGGCCTTTGCGACCAAGCTCAGCGGCAAGGTTGAAACCACGACCTGCGGCACGCTGGATGTTGCCGTCAAAGCGGCCTTCGAGGCCGCTCGCAAGTCGGGTGACCCGGAGCCGGTTGTCCTTCTGGCACCGGCCTGTGCGAGTTTTGACCAGTTCCGCGATTTCGAGGCTCGTGGCGAGGCGTTCCGCGAGGAGGTGCAGGCCTTGATCGCCTCGGCAGAGTCCCGTCAGGTGGCCGCGGTTTAGGGGGCGGACATGAGGGAGGCCGTTCTGACATCAGGTCCGGCCACGGCGTTCCTGACGGATTGGCGCCGCGGTTTGGATTGGCCGATCCTGTTTGCAGCCTGTCTCCTGCTGGGCGTCGGATTGCTGATGAGCCTGGCGGCCGGCCCCCCGGCGGCGGCAAGGCTGGGTTATGAAGACAGTTTCTTCTTCGTGAAACGACAGGCGGTGTTCTCCTTGCTGGCACTTGGGGTTCAGGTCTCGACATCCTTGCTGGAGCGTGTCTGGTCCCGACGGCTTGCCGCACTGGTTTTCGCCGGCGCGTTTGTCCTGCTGGTCTATATCCTGATGGCCGGACATGAGGCCAAGGGCGCCCAGCGCTGGATCCGCCTGGCGGGCCTGTCACTGCAGCCGTCCGAGTTTGCCAAGCCCGCCCTTCTGGTGCTGGCGGCGTGGCTTCTGGCGCAGCGTCACCTGTTTCAGGAGGGGCCCTGGACGAGTCTGACCCTGGGCCTGTTCTGTGCCACGGTGGGGCTGTTCCTATTGCAACCGGATGTGGGCCAGTCGGTCCTGCTGACCTTTGCGTTCAGCGCCACTTTTTTTGTGGCGGGTGTCGGGTGGCGACTGGCTTTGAGTTTTCTGGCGGCGGGGGCCGGTCTGGTCGGTGTTCTGTATGCGACCCTGCCGCATGTTCGCTTCCGCCTGAACAGCTTCATCAACCCGGCGGCCTATGACACCTATCAGGTCGACACCGCCCGCGAAGCGATCGCCCGTGGTGGCCTTGTGGGGGTCGGCCCGGGGGAGGGGCGGATCAAGACGGCCCTGCCGGATGCCCATACCGACTTTATCTATGCGGTTCTGGGTGAGGAATTCGGCTATCTGGCCGCTCTGGCCCTGATTTGCGTATTTGCCTTTATTACCTGGCGGGGTCTGAAGCAGGCCGCGCGTCTGCGTGATCCCTACCCTCGCGCGGCAGCCACCGGATTATTTGCGCTTTTTGGCCTTCAAGCGGCCATAAATATCGGTGTCAATGTGGGTCTCATCCCTCCCAAGGGTATGACCCTGCCGCTGGTGTCTTATGGCGGGTCCTCCCTGATCGGGACAGCTCTCACTCTGGGACTGGCCCTGGCGCTGATCCGCCGGGCCCGTCCGGCCTGGAAAGAACGCTTATGACACATCCCCCCCTCGTTGTGATCGGAGCCGGTGGAACCGGCGGTCATATGTTTCCCGCGGCCGCCTTTGCCGGCGAGATGCGCCAGCGGGGCTGGCGGGTGGGTTTGGTCAGTGATTCGCGTGGTCTGGCCTATGCGGCAGAGTTCCCCGCAGATTGGAAGATTGAAGTCCAGGCGGCCAGTCCGCGGTTCAGCCGACCCTGGACACTCCCGTTCACCTGGCTGAAGCTGCGGTCCGGGGTGATACAGGCGCGGCGTTGCTTTGTCGCGGACCGCCCCGACCTCGTCGCCGGCTTTGGAGGCTATCCCGCCTATCCTGCCCTCCGGGCGGCGAAAGCTCTCAAGATCCCGATCATCATTCATGAACAGAACGCCGTACTGGGGCGGGTCAACAGGGCTTTTGCGCGAACGGCGCATTCTGTGGCATCCGGCTTTGAGCGCCTCGACCGGCTGCCCCGGGCGGCTCATCAGGTGGCGCTTGGCAACCCGGTGCGCCCGCGTGTGCGGGCCGCTTCCGGTCAGGACCTGCCTGGCATGGGCGAGGGCGTCACCCTGTTCATTACCGGCGGCAGCCAGGGTGCCCGGATTCTTGGTGATGTCGTCCCGGAGGCGCTGTGCGAGCATCTTCCGGCCGCGCGGCGGGCCC
>CAJXMY010000257.1 GCA_913056435.1 uncultured Hyphomonadaceae bacterium
GGAGGCGATCGACATAGGCCTCAACCTCGTCCCGCAAAATATCATACTCCGCCGTAATCACGAGCGCCGGCGGCAAATCCGAGAGATCTTCGGCGCGAAGTGGCGACGCATCCGGATGGCGGCGCTGTTCCGGATCCGGAACATAATGATCCCAGAACAAAGCCATAACCGGCGTGTTAAGGAGGAGTTGATTGGCCGGATCCGCATAACCCGGCCCGTCCATGTCGGAATCGCACACGGGATAGATCAGGATCTGGAGTGAAATGGCGGGGCCGCGCTCCTTTGCCTTCTGGCACATGACCGCCGCGAGATTGCCCCCGGCGCTGTCACCACCGACCATGAGCGGTAAAGTTGTGTCCCCGACCAAATGAGCCTGCGCCCAGACCAGAGCATCCCAGGCATCATGCACCGCGGTGGGGAACCGGTGCTCCGGGGCCTTCCGGTAATCGACCATGAGCACACTGCATCGCATTCGCGCGGCCAACCGTCGACCGACGGTGTCGTACTGATCAATATCCGACAGGACCCAGCCCCCACCGTGATAATACACCAGAACCCCGGCCGGCCGTTCAACCGGCTGCAGCAAGCGGGCCCGGATCTCGCCCCCGTCGCGGGCCGGTATCAAGATATCGCGAACCTCGTGCATATCCGGGCCATCGGGATAGGCCTCGGCCATGGCCGCCCCGACCAGTCGCGCCTCTGCCGGCGGAAGCTCGGTCAGCGCGGGCCCCTCGGCCGATGCCATCTGTGCCAGGAGGGCCGTACTCGCAATATCCAGATTCATGTTCTCGTCTCCTCCACATGTTTTTAGGAAACTATTGCTGTCTCCTTTCTTGCTGACAAGCCCATAGGCGTCTCGGAGTGGCTCATAGGATCGCCGGGAACCTGGATCGGGCCACCCCCATTTCTATAGAGACGCGTCTGCGGACAAAAAATTGTTACATTTTTCTGGGATAAAAGCCTCGGGTTTGCGGTGATCTGGACCGACGACAGCACATCTGCTCATGCTTTGGGGGCGAGTGGAGTGGCCTGATCACAAGCCATGGAGGGATTTGAAATGGAAAAGGTACTGGCTTGCCTCGCGGCGTTCCTCGCTGCGGCATTCCTCGCCGGACAGACATAAGGCTCGAAGGCGACGGTTTCCTCCGTCAGAGCCCACCGACCGGGCCTTCAGCATTTGAAGGACGCCTGCGGACGATGAGGCCTCGACGGTCCGGTCAGATCAGCCCAGCGGCGCCAAGCAGGCTTCGGGCGCCAAGCACAAGGGTCAGACAAATCACTCCACCGCCGGCGATATTGGCGGCCAGCGAGTTCCTGTAAGACCCCAGCAAGGCCGACTGGTTCATCACATAAAGCAGGAAGAGTGCTGTGATCGGCAGCAGCAGCCCATTGGCCAGCTGAGCAACCAGAATCAGCAGGATTGGGCGAACGCCGGTCAAACCGACCAGTACACCAATCAGAACAACGCTGAGGGCAATGAGACGGAAGACACGAGGGTCCTGACCTCTGGTCCCACCGATCACCTCCGTCATAGCATAGGCCGTGGCCACCGGCGCTGTGATCGCGGACGTCAGACCCGCGGCGAACAGGCCCAGTCCCAGCAGGTACCGTGCAGAAGCACCAAAGACCGGTTCAATCGCCAGTGCCATCTCTGCCGCCGACCGGATCTCTATCGCCCGCCCAAATAAGGCGGCCGCGGCGGTCGACAAAATCATGATCGACACCAGACCCCCTAACCCTATTGAAATCGCGGCATCCCGCCGCGCCGCCATGACGCCCTGCCCGTCCGGCCATTTCTGTTTCACTGCCGCGGCATGAAGAAACAGATTGTAAGGCACGATGGTGGTCCCGACCAACGCCATGGCCGTCAGCCCGGCCCCGCTCGGCAGCCGCGGCACCAGCCCCTCAACAATGTCGCGGAGATCTGGCCGAATCACGAGGGCGGCAACGAGGAAAGCCCCGGTCATGAGCATAACCAGACCAATCAGAAGCCGTTCCAGAACAGCGTACCGGCCAATGAGAATCGTCCCGGCCGCCAAGGCCGCCAACCCCACGAGCCAGACCCACCGCTGCGGTCCAACGGGTCCAAAGACCGCCTCGAGACCGAGCGCAGCCCCGGTCAGATTGCCACCCTCATAGGCACTGTTCCCCAGAAAGAGCGCCAGAAACACCAGCAGCCCGACCCCGACCTTTCGCGCCGGGCCCGACATTTTCTTCATCAGCGCCTCGCCAAGGCCTAGCCGGCCTCCTGCGCCGAGCCGGGCGGTCATATCCTGCAGGACAATCGTCGCCACCGTGGCGAAGGCCAGAGCCCAGACAAGATCAAACCCAAAATTGGCGCCCGCCAGCGTGCAGGCCGTGACGGTCCCCGGTCCAATGAACGCCGCCATGGCGAGTAGACCTGGGCCAAAACGCCATCTGCTCATCCCCCAACCCTCTTCTTGTCTCATAAACTGACCCTGATGCCGGAATTACTGACGAGATCGCACGCAAAGTCCAGAACCGGTCTGTTCCGGCCACTCGGCCGGACGCCAGCGACCTTGCATAAGCCTGCCGCGCAAGGACTGGCGCTGTCCGCTCCGTGCGCCTAGAGTGTGGTGGCGAGCCAATGAGGCGGGTCAGCCTGACCCGGTAATCTGGGTTTCAAACTGTCTTGGGGGAGGCAAGAAAATGAATAAATTCCGATGGATACTGTGGGCTTTTGCCCTCTCCGGAACAGCCATACTCATTTTGCTGAGTCTGTTTATCAGCAACACACTGAGCTAGGCCCGTCTGGCCGAGCCCATCTCCGAATGCCCAGGCGCCTCCGGCTGTTCATTTCGTCTCACCCGGATGGTCTTTTAACGGCAGCTTTCTTTCGAGCCAGCCAGGGCCTACCCCCTGACGCCCGATAAGCCCTTCACTGACATTCAGCACACGTGAAAAGCCAGCGGCTTCAAGCCGGGCGGCGGCCCGACCTGACCGGGTTCCTGACTGTCAGCCCAGTGGTTGATTTTTCTCTCTCCCGGCATGTTCACCTTAGGGTCGCAAAACTGCGTGACGTCGGCGCCCCCGTCCAATTGGAGATTAACCAGAAGCCGGCCCGAATACGCCTTATCAATCTCGCTACCCCAGAGGCGCATGGTCGAGAGACCGGCGCTTGCCGAAGCGCCAGCTACCGCAAGCCTTAACAGGCCTCGTCGGCTCAAACCCGAACCGTCGTGTTTATTTACTAACTTAGTCATGCAGGTAACCCC
>CAJXMY010000258.1 GCA_913056435.1 uncultured Hyphomonadaceae bacterium
CCGAGACCCGCGCCACGCCCCCCCTGCGCAGGCCCCCCCCGGTCCCCGTGCTCGATATCCTGGCCGAGATGGCTCTCTACATATCGGCGGCCCTGATCATCAGCGGCCTCATCCTGCCGTCTATCTGGAAGCCCAATACGTTCGGGTTCGGGGGGTCAGAATATAATCTTTACGGTGTCGTCATGACGCTGTTTGAAGCCGGCCTGCCCTTTCTGGGCCTGGTTGTCGTGTTCTTCTCCGGTGTCTTCCCGATCGCCAAAACGCTGACCGCCGCGATCATTTTCCGGCAGGGCGCCCGGCCCAGCCGGCGGCTGGCACAGTGGCTGAACCTGCTGGGCAAGTGGTCCATGCTCGACGTCTTCCTGGCGGCCCTGCTGATCGGCATCAGCCAGATCAGTGTGTATATTGGGTTCGAAACCCGTGCCGGCCTGTACTACTTCGCCCTCGGCGTGGTGCTCAACAATGTCGCGACGCTGCGGCTGACCTTTTCTCGCATCGATGAAGACGCTATCTAGCTCGCATGACAACATCCCCTGATCCCCAGTCCGCCCCCAAACTGGACATCCGCATCATTCCGGTCACGCCGCTTCAGCAGAATACCAGCCTGATCTGGTCTCGCGAGACCATGGAAGGGGTGTTTGTCGATCCGGGCGGCGAAACCGACCGGTTGATGGCGGCAGCCGAGCAATTCGGCGTCAAGATTGTCGGCGTCTGGCTGACCCATGGCCATCTCGACCATGCCGGCGCCGCCGAGGCGGTGAGAGAGCGAACCGGCTGCCCGGTGATCGGGCCCCACAGGGACGATCAGTGGCTGCTGGACGAGATCGAGGCCCAGGGCGCCAAATACGGCATTGCCGACGGCAAGAATGTCACGCCGGATCGATATCTCGAAGATGGAGACACGCTGGAGCTGGCTGGCGAGACCTTCCATGTCGCCCACTGTCCCGGACACACGCCCGGCCATGTGGTCATCTATCATCAGGCCGGACAGCTGGCCTTTGTGGGCGATGTCCTGTTCCGGGGCTCGGTCGGACGGACAGATTTCCCGCGCGGCAATCACCAGCAGCTGATCGACTCAATCACCCAGAAATTATGGCCGCTGGGACCCCATATGCGCTTCGTGCCCGGCCACGGCCCGATGAGCACCTTCGGACAGGAACGTCAGGACAATCCCTTCGTTGCCGATCAGGTCCTCGGAACGACCTGATCCAGCCGGCACCCCTGCGCCCAAACCCTTGACCCTGTCAGGCAAAACCGGCACCAGAGCGTCGAACTGGAACTGGATGCTCGACACGGGATAATAAGATGCGCGTAGCGATGATCGGAACAGGTTATGTTGGCCTGGTGAGCGGGGCGTGTTTCGCCGATTTTGGTCATGTGGTGACCTGCGTGGACAAGGATGCCAGCAAGATCGACCGGCTGCACCAGGGCATCATGCCGATTTATGAGCCGGGCCTCGACACGCTGGTCGAGAAGAATGTCAAGGAAGAGCGCCTCTTCTTCACCACCGAGGCGAAGGACGCCATTGCCGATGCCGATGCGGTGTTCATCGCGGTGGGCACACCGTCCCGGCGCGGCGATGGCCATGCCGACCTGTCCTATGTCTATGCCGCGGCCGAAGAGATTGCCGAGCTGATGGACGGCTTCACCGTCGTGGTGACCAAGTCCACCGTGCCGGTCGGCACCGGTGACGAGGTTGAAGACATCATCCGCAGGAAGCGTCCCGACGCCGATTTCGCCGTGGTCTCCAATCCGGAATTCCTGCGCGAGGGCGCCGCCATCAAGGATTTCAAGATCCCCGACCGGGTCGTCGTCGGCACCGACAATGAACGCGCCCGCGAGCTCATGCGGGAACTCTATCGCCCGCTCTTCCTGAATGAGACCCCGATCCTGTTCACCAATCGCCGGACCTCGGAGCTGATCAAATACGCCGCCAATGCCTTCCTCGCGGTCAAGATCACCTTCATCAACGAGATGGCGGATCTGTGCGAGAAGGTCGGCGCCAATGTGCAGGAAGTCTCCCGCGGCATCGGGCTCGATGGCCGGATCGGCTCGAAATTCCTCAATGCGGGGCCCGGCTATGGCGGCTCCTGCTTCCCGAAAGACACCCTCGCTCTGACCAAGACCGCCAATGACCATGACAGCCCCGTGCGCATTGTCGACACGGTGGTCGAGGTGAATGCCGCGCGCAAGAAGGCCATGGCGGAAAAGGTCATCGCGGCCATGGGCGGCGACGTCAACGGCCGCAGGATCGGCGTGCTCGGCCTCGCCTTCAAGCAGAACACCGATGATATGCGCGACGCCCCCAGCCTCGACATCGTGCCCGCCCTGGTCGCGGCCGGCGCGCAGATCACCGCCTTCGACCCCGAGGCCATGGATGAGGCCCGGCACCTGATCGAGGGCATTGCCTATGCCGAGAACGCCTATGGCGCCGCCGAAGGCGCCGAGGCCGTCGTCATCCTGACCGAGTGGGACCAGTTCCGCGCCCTCGACATGGACCGCCTGCAGGGCGCCATGGCCGGGCGCAGCCTGATCGATTTGCGCAATATTTACGACCCCTCTGATATGAAGAGACGCGGCTTCGCCTACACCTCCATCGGGCGGCCGGAGATCGACGAGAAGGCCTGACCCCATGCACCTGACCCCGCGCATCATGATCACAGGCGGGGCCGGCTTTATCGGCAGCCATTTGTGTGACCGGTTACTGGAACGCGGCGACGAGGTGTTGTGCGTCGATAATTTCTTCACCGGCGCACGCAGTAATGTCGAGCATCTGATCGGGCACACACGGTTTGAGCTGATGCGCCACGATGTGACCTTTCCGCTCTTTGTCGAGACCGACCAGATCTACAATATGGCCTGCCCGGCAAGCCCGGTGCACTACCAGTTCGATCCCGTCCAGACGACCAAGACCAGCGTGCATGGCGCGATCAACATGCTGGGCCTCGCCAAGCGGACCAAGGCCCGCATCCTCCAGGCCTCGACCTCGGAAGTTTACGGCGATCCCAACATCCACCCCCAGACCGAGGACTATTGGGGGCATGTGAACCCGATCGGACCCAGATCCTGCTATGATGAGGGCAAGCGCTGCGCCGAGACGCTGTTCTTCGACTATCACCGCCAGCACCAGCTCGACATCAAGGGCGCCCGCATCTTCAACACCTATGGCCCGCGCATGCACCCCAATGATGGCCGTGTGGTGTCGAACTTCATCGTC
>CAJXMY010000259.1 GCA_913056435.1 uncultured Hyphomonadaceae bacterium
CGGCCATGATGCCAAAGGCGGCAAGGGCGGCAAGGATCCCATCCAGCCCGCCACTTTGGCGTTTCCAGAGGCGATAGGCGAGCAGGCCAAAGCTGAAATACCCCAACATGGCCGGTTGCAGGGTTAGCGTGATGAGCTGGTCCATGGTCCAGGATCCTGTCTGCCCGATCAGGCCGGTCGCCGCGAACAGGGACAGGGCTTGCAGACCGGTCCAGACGGGCAGGAAAGCCCGGGGACCTGCCATCCACCAGCACAGGGCGATGAGAGCGTAGAAACGGACCTCGGCCCACAGCGTCCAGTAGACGCCCTCGACCCATCGGGCCTCGGGGGCGCCGAAAAAGGTTCCCACAAGAGACGGGTCGATGAAAACCATGCTGCTCAGATATTCCAGCCACGTCACCTGAAAGGTCTGTGTGCTCTCAAACCGGCTATAGGTCCCCAGACCGTTGATGAGCAGGGTAGACAGGGTGGCGCAGACAATCATGGCCGGCCACAGGCGAGCCATGCGGCGCACCGCAAATTGCAGAACAGAGGTGCTGCGCTCCAGCGTCATCAGGATCACGAAGCCGGAGGTGACAAAGAACAGCCGGACCCCATAGGTCCCGAACTGGTCGAGAACAGGCGCATACCGCAAGAACACATCATTGAAGGGAAACAGCGGCTCCGGCCAGTTCGGAGGCACCCATCGCACCGTGAAATGATACAGCACCACACTCAGCGCGGCGAGGCCGCGAAGCCCGTCAAGGCTGTCGAGGCGCCCCGTTCCCCCGGTGTGGCCAGGCGGGGTCATGTGCCCGTTTGCAGGGCCGCCACCGCGCGAGCGTTCGGCCGGGCCTTTAGGTCGGCTTCGATCATCTCCGCCATGCGATTGCCATCCCGGACGGCGTAATTGGTCCCGCGATCCATGGGGTAGATCTGTGAGAAATTGCACATCAGGACGCCGGGGCAGGGGGTCTGATGGTCTACCAGCTTGGTTTGGCGGAAGCCGATATCGACGATATGCTGGGCATTGGGCATGCGGAACAGGGCATCATCGACGATCTGGGTCTGGTCAAAATCCGGGAAGATCTTGCCCAGCTCACCATACCACCGGGCTTTGAGGTCGGCTTCCGGCATCGACATGTAAGGATGCTCGGCCGGGACATAGTCTCCGATGTAATAGATGTTGAGGCCGTTGAACCGGTCCTGCCCCACAAGGTTGGTCAGGCTGAGAAAGACCACGAAGGGGGAGTCCTTCTGGTTGATATTGTGCCAGTAATAGGGCGTGAATTTTTGCGGCGTCGCGAACACCTGAACGACGGCATCCAGATAATCGATCCGCTCCAGCCGCTCGAAATAGTCCGGGTCGGCGGGACGGTAGGCCTCAATCATGCGCGCCAGAACATGGCTGGGCACGGTCGCGAGCACCCGGTCGTGCTGCTGGCTGCCGGACACCGTGTCGACCCGGACACGGTCGCTGTCGGTCTCGTGGGTCAGCTGGCGGACGGGGCTTTGATAACGGATCTCGCCCCCCGCGGCGAGGTAGGGGGTCATCAGGGCATCGATTATGGTTTTGAAACCGCCTTCAAAATAGCCCAGCGCCTCACCGCCCAGCTTGGCATCCCGGGAGTCGACGCGCTGCAGCACCCGACCCCACAGCCAGGACATGGTGACCTTGTCATAATAGCGGTCAAACTTGCCGCGCAGCAAAGGTTCCCAGATCACATCGGTGACGGCGCGGCCGGCATATTTGCGCAGCCAGTCCAGCGCCGTGATGTTTTCAAGAGACGTCCAGTTCTTGACCCGCTGCAGATAGAGGACGGTGACCCCTGCCCGGATCCGGTCGATCAGGGAGATCGGATTGAACCGGATCAGGTCCAGCGGTGTTTCCATCGGAAAGAGGCGGCCGCCATAATAGGTCGAGACCGAGGATTTGTGATAGGTCAGGGCGTCGCCGAGGCCGAGTTCGTCGACGAGGGCGAGGATGTATTCATCGGTTTTGTAGAGGAAGTGATAGGCCTGCTCGATCCGGTGTCCGGCCAGGTCGAAGCCTGCGGCGAGACCCCCGATCGTCTCCGAGGCCTCATAAAGGGTCACCTGATGTCCGGCATTCTGGAGCCGATAGGCCGCTGTCAGGCCGGTGAGGCCACCTCCGATGATCCCGATGGAAGCTGACATCTTCCCCCCCTTTGAAAATTAAGACGCCTGGCCGGACCGGAATGTGATCCGGGAGTTCAGGACATATTGAAGAATGAAAACCACAGGCAAAGAGACCAGCTTGCCGATATTGCCGCCGCGAATGGGGTCTGCCATGCCCGCGGACACCAGCATGATGATGCCGTACCCCACCAGAAAACCGATCAGGCAGACGATGACGAAGCTGACAAAGCGAAGGGCCGTGTGGTCCGTCGTCTTGAAGTTATGCCGTGCATTCAGCGTAAAGCTGAAGAGGACCGCGGCTGACACCGACAGGCTGTGGGCCACCAGCTCAGTTGTGCCGCCAAATGTGAACAAAGCGACGAAGAGGCCGACATCGATCAGGGCTGCAGCGCCGCCGATCAGGCCATAGCGCAGCAGGATCTGGTGTTGAACCAGCCGGGCCCGGAGGCGGGAGAAGGTGTCTTTTTGTGTCATGCTTTGGTGTTGTGTGCCGATCATGGTTAAGATTTATTCCTCGTTGTGCGGCCGGTCAGGGACGCGGTCAGGGTGTCTCCGCCCGTCGGCGATGACTCCGGCGGCGCACGCCGATCAGTTTGCGCAGCGCGGTCAGGGGCGCCACCGCCACGCCGCCCCGGCGCGTCAGGGTCGGGTCCGCCTGACGCAGGCGCTGGAACCGGGCGATGATGGTCTGCGTCGAGACCTCGGCCTCGATGTGTGCGCGGGCCCGGGCGCTGGCGGCCTGATGCGCCTCCTTATGGGTGCGAATATGGTCAAGCATGGCGGGCACGTCGGCGGGGCGGCCATACAGGGCATGGGGACCGAATGTCGGGCGCAGGCTTTCAGGCAAGAGGCAGCGGCAGGTCATCAGCATGGCCTCCGCGACGGTGCGGCCATAGGCTTCGACATAGGAGGCGGAATGGAAATAGGAAAACACATCGAGGCTGTCGAGAACCGCCACAGGTGTTTCACCGCCAAAGGGGACAATGTCCCAGCCTCCAGTGTCGACACCGCGCTCGCGCAGATGGTGGCGATCGGCGCCCATGACACGAACCCG
>CAJXMY010000260.1 GCA_913056435.1 uncultured Hyphomonadaceae bacterium
GGCCGCTTCATCGAGTCCTCGCGCCAATCTGCCGACATGCTAGTCGCGATCATAGGGCCATTTGCGCTCGACGTCGGTATGATGGATCCGCGCACCGAGACGCGCTCCCTCGCCGGCCGTCGTCCACTCGAGCATCTGAAAGTCCCCATCCGAGTTGCCGAAGGCGGCGATGGGACGACGCCCGATGAACTTGTGGATACCCACGGGCTTGCCCTCCTTGTCGTCGTTCAGCGTCTCCGCCGCGCGGGCCGCGTCGTCCCTCGTCTTGAACTCGATCAGCGCGTGGACCGCGTTGCTCGGAGTGGCGATCAGGTCCAGCCCCGAGGGCTTCGTCGCCCCCGCGGGGGTCTGCATCCCCGGGTGCCTGACGCGAACCATGGCGACGTCGCCGGCGGCGGAGGAGAAGTCCCCGGCGATCGCCTGGGTGATCAGCGCGATGATGCCGGCGCCAATGGCGATGTTGAGGAGGTGACGTGCCGGAAGCAGGATGGGGGCGCCCGACATGTTGCCATTCAGCTTGGCAAACGCAATCACCGAGCCGGTAAAGGTCAAGGCTCCGATGGCGGACCCGAGGGCGAGTTCGATCAGGGAGGCAGTGTTCAGCTGCCCGATGGTGCCGATCCCGAAGCTGTCCGGCGCATAAAGTGCGGCAGCGGCGACCAAAACAGCCGCGAGGCCGACCAGCGAGTGAAAGGCTGCCACAAGCTGGGGCATGTCGGTCATGGGGATCTTACGCGCAATAACGGCGCCAACGCCGCCCCCGACGAGAACGCCAGCCGCGAGGATGCCCCATGTGGAGAGATCGATCGCGGTCCAGTACAGGGCCAGCGTTGTGCCAACCGCGATGGTCATGCCGATCATGCCATTGCGATTTCCCTTCCGGCTCGTGGCCGGACTGGACAGGCCACGAAGCGCCAGGATGAACAGGATGCCAGAGGCCAGATAGAGCAGAGGTGCCCAGGTCGATGCGAACTGATCCATCGGACTAGTCCCCCTTTTTCTTGTACATGGCGAGCATACGCTGGGTCACCAGGAAGCCGCCGAAAATATTCACACAGGCCAGCGCCACTGCGATGCCGCCTAGGCCTTTTGCAATCCAGCCGCCATTCAGGGCGCCGGACGCCGCTGCGGCGACGATGGCGCCGACAATGATCACCGAGGAGATAGCATTGGTCACGGCCATAAGGGGCGTGTGAAGGGCTGGAGTTACGCTCCAGACCACATAGTAGCCAACAAAGCAGGCCATTGCGAAAATGCCGGCGAGGAAAACGGTAGGAGAGGTTGCGCTGGCCTCCGCGGCAAAAGCGGGCAGGGTCAACGAGGCGGCGAGCACGAAACTCAAGAGGGCCTTACTCATGAGGTGAGCCTTTCATTCACGGTTTCGCCATTTCGCGTGAGCAGCATGGCGGTGACAATTTCGTCATCGGTATCCAGATTGAGACTGCCGTCTTCCGCTGTGATCAGGGGGAGGAAGGCCAGCAGGTTTTTGGCATATAGGGAACTTGCGTCGGCGGGCAGGTGGGCTGGCAGGTTCGAGAACCCGGCGACCTTCACCCCGTCCACGTCGACCACTTCATCGGCTCTTGACAGTGGGCAGTTGCCCCCCTGCGTGACGGCCATGTCGACGATGACGGAGCCAGGCCGCATGGATTGTACCATCTCCTCTGTCACCAGGACCGGCGCTGGCCGACCGGGTATCAAGGCTGTGGTCACCACAATGTCTTGCTTGGCGATGTGGGAGGCGACCAGCTCTGCCTGCTTCTTCTGATACTCTTCAGACATTTGCTTGGCATAACCACCGGCGGTTTCGGCCTCTTTAAACTCTTCATCTTCGACAGCGATGAACTTGGCGCCGAGCGAAGCGACCTGTTCCTTGGCGGCCGGCCGAACATCGGTCGCGGTAACAACAGCTCCGAGTCGGCGGGCCGTCGCAATGGCTTGCAAGCCGGCCACGCCAGCCCCCATCACAAAGACCTTTGCCGGGGCGATCGTGCCCGCCGCGGTCATCATCATCGGAAGCGCCCGGCCGTAAAGAGTGGCGCCCTCGATCACTGCGCGATAGCCGGCGAGATTGGATTGAGACGACAGGGCGTCCATGGACTGAGCGCGCGTGATCCGCGGTGTGAATTCCATCGACAGCGCGGTGATCTTCCGGCTGTTGAGACCGGAGGGGTCGAGGCTGAACGGGTCCATCAGGGCGACCACACTCAGGCCCTCCGCCAGTTTTTTGGTTTCGGCATCGCTTGGTCCGCGGACCTTCAGAAGCAGGTCGCTGCCTTTGAGCGCGGCTGCCGGCGTCTTTGCAATCACGGCGCCCGCATCCTTGTAGGCTTCGTCGGTGAAGCCGGCCGCTAAACCAGCTGAAGCTTCAATAGTCATGGTATGGCCGAGGCCCACCATCTTTTTGACCGTTTCCGGTGTCGCCGCAACGCGAACCTCCCCGGCGACGGTCTCTTTTATGATCGTCAACTTCATGGCTGCCTTTTCCGTAATTACGCCGCTCTCAGACCTACTGCCCTCGCGGGTGCTCGGATGCCCCTGGACAGTTCCGCGTTGTAGATGTTTCTGTTCGGCTGCGAGTCAACCTCTGCCGTGAAGGAAACCTGTCTGGCGCCGACTTTGCATGGCGGTCTGAAATGTCCTATCGCCGTCAGATTGGCACGAGATATCCGGATGATGACTATGGCCTCTTCGCCTGCCCCTCGGCCAGCAGACTCAACGTTTGAGGCGTTAGCGCGCGCCTATGAGGAGGGTCGGACCGCACCTTTTTGGGAACTGGGCATCATCACGGTCTGGTTCAGTCTGACCTTTGGCATGTTCGATGGCGTCAGCATCCTGCTTTACGCCTGCGTCCTGTATTTTATCGGCCAGGCTTTTCTGGATCACCGGTCTTCACTCCGGATCGCTTTCCAGGCTTGGCCGCTTCTGTTGTTTCCCGGGTTTGCATTGCTGTCGGTGATCTGGTCGCCTTATGCCGCCGCTGCCTTCAGGGAGGGGGTGCTTTTGCTCCTTACGGCTGTGACAATTATGGTGATCGCGATCCGGGCGCGGCCCCAGTGGTAGCCGACGAAGAAGTACGAGAGCGAGTAGCGCTTGGCCACCGCCGAAGCACGCTTGGGCCAGGGGTGGGGCACGGGAACGTTGGACACCGAGATACGGCCGTCGGGGCCGAGGTCGAAGTGAGGCTT
>CAJXMY010000261.1 GCA_913056435.1 uncultured Hyphomonadaceae bacterium
GAGACCGGTGACTTCACCGGCTGGACCACCGCGGACACCGGCGCAGGCTTCTGGCAGGTCCACGACTCGGCGTCGTTGCCGAGCGACGATCCCAACTACTTCCCGCCCTGCGACACCTACGCGGCCTACAGCGATCAGGGCGAGCCGACGGCGATGGTGCTGTGCTATCCGTCCAATCCGACCGCGGCTGTGTGCGACCTCGATTTTTACAGGGATGCCGTCAAGCTGGCGAAAGCCAATGACATCTACATCCTGTCCGATCTCGCCTATAATGAGATCTATTTTGACGAGCCCACCCCCTCGATCCTGCAGGTTGATGGTGCCCGCGACATTGCCGTCGAGACGACCACCATGTCCAAAACCTATTCCATGGCGGGATGGCGGATCGGGTTTGCGGCGGGAAATGAACGTCTCATCTCCGCGCTGGCGCGGGTGAAATCCTATCTCGATTACGGAGCGTTCACCCCTATTCAGGTGGCGGCCTGTGCGGCGCTGGACGGTCCGCAGGACTGTGTCGAGTCGTTTCGAAAGATTTACCGATCACGGCGGGACATCCTGTGCGAGAGTTTTGGAAGGGCCGGCTGGGAGGTTCCGGTTCCCGAGGCGTCCATGTTCGCCTGGGCCCGTATCCCCGAGCAGTGCGGGGATCAGCGCAGCCTTGAATTTTCTCTCAAACTCATGGAAGACGCGCACGTTGCCGTGGCTCCGGGCGGGGGCTTTGGAGAGTTGGGGGACCGGCATGTGCGGATTGCTCTGGTGGAGAATGAGCAGCGCATTCGTCAGGCGGCCCGGAACATCAAGAAATTCCTGGCCGAACAAGCCAAGACCAATGGGTATCTGAGGAGAACGGGAACTTGAAGACGGTCAGATTGGGGGTCGCCGGGCTGGGCCATGTGGGCTGCGGCCTGATCGAACTGGTGGCGCGTCAGGCTGAGCTCCGTTTGCCGGGCAAGGTCGAGGTTGTGGGCGTTTCGGCCCGGTCCCGGACGCGCAACCGGCCGGTCGATATTGGCGGCTATCGCTGGTTTGATGATGCCGCCACGCTGGCTGAAGATCCCGATGTTGATGTCTTTGTGGAGTTGATGGGCGGATCAGATGGACCGGCCAAATTCGCCGTGGAGACCGCCCTCAAGGCCGGTAAGCCCGTGGTGACGGCCAATAAGGCCCTGATTGCCATGCATGGTCAGGCGCTTGAGGATCTGGCCCAGGCCCAGGATGTTGACCTGATGTTTGAGGCCGCCGTGGCCGGTGGTGTCCCGGTGGTCCGCGTGCTGAGGGACTCCCTGACCGGGGTCACGATCCGCCGCGTGACGGGGATCCTCAATGGCACCTGCAACTTCCTGACGACGGAAATGCTGCGGACAGGGCGCGCCTATGAGGATGTCCTCGATGAAGCCCAGCGTCTGGGCTATGCCGAGGCCGATCCGACGCTGGATGTGTCCGGCCTCGATGCGGCGCACAAGGCGGCCATCCTTGCCTCGATCGCCTTCACGGCCGATCTGGATTTCGACAAGGTCTCCGTGGCGGGCGTCGACACGATTGAAGTTCTCGATCTGGTCCTCGCCGATCGGCTGGGGCTCCGGATCAAGCTGATCACCGAGGGTCTGCTCAGCGAAGAAGGCGTGGTCTGCCGTGTCGCACCGATGGCGCTGCCATTCGACCATCCGCTGGCCCGGGTGGATGGGTCCCTGAACACGGTCCGGGTGGAAGGGACACCGCTTGGCGCTGTGACGCTGACCGGGCCCGGTGCCGGGGCCGGCCCGACCGCCAGCGCGGTGATGGGGGACATTTCGAAACTGTTCAGCCCCACAGCGCGTTCTCCGTTTGGGCGCGCAGACCACCATGTCCGCCGGGTCTTTGTGGATGCCGCGCCGGGCGAGCGCAGCGCCTTCTTCCTGCGGGTCAAGCTGTCGGACAAGCCGGGGGCTCTGGCGAGCCTGTCTGAGGCGCTGGCCGCCCAGAATGTTTCCGTCGACAAGTTGCTGCAGGATTCCGCAGACGAGTCCGGGGCCTCGCCCGTCGCGATCGTGACCCATGTGTGCAGCCGCGGAGATATGCAGACCGCCGCTGATCATGTTGCGGCTTTGTCGAGCACCATCGGCGCGCCTCAGCTCATACCGATCGATTCCATAGGCTGAAATGGCCTGTCAGAGAGGTCCAGTCCGGACCATTTAGGAGGGTGTCATGTCCCACAGCATTCTGGTTCCCCATCTCGCCGATGCCATGGTGAGAGTGACCGAGAAAGCGGCCATTGCGGCGGAAGGCCTGGTCGGTCGCGGGGATGAGAAAGCCGCCGACGCCGCTGCGGTCGATGCGATGCGTCAGGCTTTCAATGCGGTTGCCTTTCAGGGCCGGGTGGTAATTGGAGAAGGTGAGCGCGACGAAGCGCCGATGCTTTACATTGGCGAGGAAGTCGGGACCGGGCAGGGGCCCGAGATCGACATTGCGCTCGATCCCCTCGAGGGCACGACCCTGACCGCCAAGGCGATGGCCAATGCGCTGGCTGTGCTGGCGATTGCACCCCGTGGAGGGCTGCTCTATGCTCCCGACACTTATATGGACAAGATTGCGATCGGGCCGGGCTATGCGCCGGGCCTGATCGATCTTGATGCGACGCCGGCGGAGAACATTCGGGCACTCGCCGGAGCGGCTGGCCGGGAGGTCAGTGAAATGACAGCCTGCGTTCTCGACCGGCCCCGACATGCCGACATTATCGACAGCCTTCGCGGCGCCGGGGCCCGGATTCACCTGATCTCCGACGGGGACGTGGCCGGTGTGATCAACACGACCAATCCGCTGACGGGCATCGACATGTATGTTGGGCGGGGCGGGGCGCCGGAGGGGGTTCTCGCGGCGGCGGCGCTGAAATGTGTCGGCGGGCAGATGCAGGGCCGGCTGCACTTTCGCAATGATGCGGAACGCGGGCGGGCGGCCCGGGCCGGCATTGAGGATTTAAACCGGAAGTATGACCTGAACGAACTGGCATCAGGGGAGACCGTCTTCTGCGCCACGGGTGTGACCACCGGTGGTTTGGTCAGTGGCGTGGTTCGGCGGGCTGGCGAGGTCGAAACCGATACGCTGGTTATGAGTTCGGCCGACCAGACGGTACGGCGGATCCGGTCTGTCTTCCGGACCGGATAGGCGGCGGACTGTGACCGGGCTCGACGTCACAGAGAGTTTCGGTGG
>CAJXMY010000262.1 GCA_913056435.1 uncultured Hyphomonadaceae bacterium
GGCTACTCGGCCTCGATCAGCTCGGCCTGCTTCTGCATCATCTGCATCACGTCGCCGGAGGTGACCCGGCGTTTGGTCTCTCCCTCCTGCAGCGGTGCGGAGCCGCCGGTCGAGATCACGATCGTCGGGGACATGCCCCGTATGCCAATTGATACATCGAGCGATCTGCGTGAAGTCCGCAGCGTGACCTTTCAAGTGGAGGGTTCGCTGGGGGACGGAAGTGCGGAGCTGACCACCATTGAGGGCCGTATTCTACGACTGGGTGACGGCAGTCTTCTCCTCGTCGGCATCAAAATGGACGAACGTCTGCGCCTGGTGCGAAGGATCACGCGAGCGGTCGCAACCGCTGCGCCTTTTGGGATCCTCCTCGCCCTTCTGGGCGGTTACTTCAGTGCAAGATATGCCGCACGACGCGCGGAGGGTCTCACCCGGATTGCGGAAGCGGTGATGGGGGGTGATTTGACACAGCGCGCGGATATCGGCTCGTCCGGCGATGAGTTCGATCGGCTGTCGGAACGGCTGAACGCCATGCTCGCCCGCCTCGAGCAGCTCATGGATACCACCCGACACGCCGGCGAGGCGATTGCACATGATCTGCGGTCTCCACTGTCGCGTTTGCGGAACCGACTGGAGGCGGCGCTTCGGACCGAAATGGATGAAGAGGCCTCCCGGGAAACTCTGGTTCAGACGGTCGAAGAGGTGGACCGTGTGCTGTCTACCTTCAATGCCATTCTCAGCCTTTCCCGGGTCAACGCCGCATCCTTCACAGCGTTGGAAGTGCTTGACCTCACCGAGCTGGCAGAGGAGATGGCGGAACTTTTTGCGCCGGCCTGTGAGGATGCGTCCCTGGAGTTCACCTCGATGGTCGACCCTAATCTCGCGGTGAAGGGTGATCGCACTCTGTTGGCTCAGGCTATTTCAAATCTCCTCGATAATGCTGTGAAATACACGCCAGTCGGGGGGACGATCATCTTCAAGGCGAAGCTGGCGCTGGATGGTGTCGAAATCAGCATTCGGGATTCCGGACCTGGCGTCCCGCTCGCGGAGCGTGAGCGCGTGAAGGAACGGTTCGTCAGGCTTGATCAGGCCCGAACACAAAGCGGTTCAGGACTGGGCCTTGCTCTGGTGGATGCTGTCGCGACGCTGCACGAAGGTTATCTGGACCTGGCATCAGCCGAGTATGAAGGTCCTAATCCGGGGCTTCTGGTCAGGCTGACCCTCCCTGTGGCAGGCTAGGCGGATGACGTCGGTTCGGTTTCCAATTCTGCCTCTGGCAACGACCCCGCACGCCGCGCTCGCCGCGGGTGCTGCTCATGCGCCTTACCTGGCCCGGCTCGATCGCCAGTTTGGCGGCGAACTGGCCACGAGCGAGGCGAACGACGTTTTTTTGGCGGCAGTGCGCAACATAGAGACGCTGTGCGAGACGGCAGACCGCGCGGAAGTGATTGTGGCCCTGAGAGAGGAACGAAAGCGCGCGCATGCCGCCATCGCTGCGCTTGATCTCAGCGGGCGAGACAGCCCGGGACAAACCACTCAGCGCATGACCAGACTGGCAGATGTCTGTGTTGCCAAGGCTCTGGACTGGGCGCTGGCCGCCCGGGGACTGTCCCGGACGGGACTGTTTTTGGTGGCGCTTGGCAAGATGGGCGCCGGGGAGTTGAATTATTCAAGTGATATTGATCTGGCAGCTTTTTTTGATCCCGATTTGTTTGATAGCGGGAACCGTGACCCGGCTGATGCCGCATCCCGTGTGGTGCAGGCGGCGATGCGGCTTCTTGATGAGCAGACCGAGAATGGTTTCGTCTTTCGAACCGATCTCCGGCTTCGGCCGGATCCGTCTTCAACACCGGTTGCCGTCTCTGTACGCCGCGCCTTGATCTATTA
Source organism: uncultured Hyphomonadaceae bacterium (assembly GCA_913056435.1). Classification (GTDB taxonomy): domain Bacteria; phylum Pseudomonadota; class Alphaproteobacteria; order Caulobacterales; family Hyphomonadaceae; genus Henriciella. The sequence goes on from CAJXMY010000262.1 coordinate 1,885, forward strand.
TGAAACCGTCGGCCAGAACTGGGAACGTATGGTGTGGATCAAGGCCCGGCCAGTTGCCGGAGATCTGGAGGCTGCTGAGGCCTTTATCGACAGAATCACCCCCTTTGTCTGGAGACCGCATCTGGATTACTGGGCTATCGCGGATGTTCACGCGATCAAGAACATGATCAACACAAAGGCCAATGCGGCATCCTTGACCGCCTCGGCCAATGTGAAGCTCGGCCCCGGGGGCATCCGGGAGATCGAATTTTTTGCTCAGACCCAGCAAATCATCCTTGGCGGACGAATAGCTTCGCTAAGAGCACCCGGCACCCTTCAGGCGCTGAAAAAATTGTCGGAACAGGGTGTCGTGGACCAAGATACCTATCGGGATCTGGCTGAAGCCTACCCATTCCTGCGGGGTGTTGAGCACCGTATTCAGATGCTGAGTGACCAGCAGGACCATTCTCTTCCTGCCGGGGGCAGAGATCGCGAGGCTGTCGCGGCCCTTTGCGGATATCCAGACTTGCACGCGTTCGAACATTGTCTGAACGAGGTCCGGCAGCGGGTTCATACGCATTACAGCCAGTTGTTCGCGACTGAAACGCGGAAACGCAAATCCGCCATTGAAGGAAATCTCGTCTTCACGGGCGTGGACCCTGACCCGGGAACAATAGAGACACTGGCCGCGCTAGGGTTCGAGGCCCCTGAAGCGGTGATTGAAGCTGTTGGTCGCTGGCACCGGGGGCGAATACCCGCAACGCGAACCGAGCGTGGTCGGGAATTGTTGACGGCGTTGTTACCAGATGCCCTTTCGGCCATGTCGGTCACAGGTGAGGCCGATATTGCGTTCCGACGGTTCAGCCAGTTCCTCGAAGGTCTTTCTTCGGGTGTCCAGACCCTGTCCATGCTGACTGCGGAGCACCGCCTCCTGAGCGACCTTATTGCCACGCTGGCCCTGGCCCCGCAGCTGGGTCGGACTCTGGCCAAGCGTCCCAGTCTTCTGGAGTCTCTTGTCTCCGAAGATGTTCGTAAGGCGGCACCGGAGATTGACCCCCAGGCCGACTTTGAAACGGCGATCGACCTGTTTCGACGCTGGCATGCCGAGGCCTTCTTTCTAATCGGGCACAGGCTTCTCCATGGCGATCTGCGGGCGTCGGACGCGGCACGAGCCTTCAGCGACCTTGCTGATACAAGCCTTCAGGCCATGGCGGCTGTGGCCGAGGCGGAACCGGTCCGTCGGTTTGGTTCGCCGCCCGGACGATGGTGTGTGGCCGCGATGGGTAAATTCGGTGGGCGCGAAATGACGGCGGCCTCA
>CAJXMY010000263.1 GCA_913056435.1 uncultured Hyphomonadaceae bacterium
CGTCGTCGTCAGCTGGGCGCTCACGGCGTCGACATCCGCATCCGGGGGCAGGCCAGGGCCCCAGTACAGGATCTCCGGCAATCCGGCGTCCCGGGACACCAGGACCAGGGTGACCGTGCCGCCATCAAGCCGCAGGCAGGTCTGGCTCATGCCGGCGGCTTCGCTCGATAAACGACACGAAAGCCAATATGGCTGGAGGAAAAATCACGATCCTGCCCCTGTCTTGCGGCCGGCCGGTAACGCCGGCAGAAATTTTCAGCGCAGAGATAAGAGCCCCCCTTGATCAGGCCGCTATTGGTCGCGCCGGGGCGCGCCTGACCGTGAGTCCACTCCCAGACATTGCCGGTCATATCACGAAGGCCATAGCCATTCGGCGGATAGCATCCGACGGGGGCCGTTCCAGCGTATCCATCCCGCGCCAGGTTCTGAATCGGAAAGGCGCCCTGCCACGTATTCGCCTTGACAGGGCCCTGGTCCGGCGGCTCGTCCCCCCAGGCGTAGAGGGCCCCGTCCAGCCCTCCCCGTGCGGCAAATTCCCACTCCGATTCGGTCGGCAGGTCTGCGCCGGCCCACGCCGCAAAGGCGAGGGCGTCATGATAGCTGACATGAACGACGGGATGATCCATCCTTCCGGTCAGGTCCGAGCCCGGCCCTTCAGGTGTCCGCCAGGTGGCGCCATCGACGAAATGCCACCATTGCCGCTGGCCGGTGTCGGCCGGCGACCGGAAGACCGCGGAGCCCGGCCGGAGCAGATCGGCGGGCAAATCCGGGTGCAGGGCTGGATCCGGCGCGCGTTCCGCCTGAGTGACATAGCCGGTCGCGTCAATGAAGGCCGCGAACTGGGCATTGCTGACCTCGGTTGACTGGATAGCGAAGGGGTCAACCGAGACACGCCGCACCGGGGCCTCCTCGCCATAGGTTTGCTCGGCGCCCATTCGAAAGGTGCCGCCCGGCAAGTCTATCCGAAACGGATCGGTCCGGCAGCTCTCCGCAGGCGGCAACGGCGCCACGACGGACTGCGACCCCGGATCTGGCAGCGGCGGGGCACAGCTGCTCAGGGTCAGAACGGACAGGAGGGTCGGTAGGCTCGAAAACAGACGCATGGGGCTGCATTTAGCACTCGACGGATTTCGCGTATACAAGAGGTCATCACAGGAGCTCAACCATGCCCCACCCAGTGTCCCCTCAGCCTCGGCTCAGCCTCCGCATCGATCTGCCCGGAGGCGCCCGCTTCGGCCCCGGAATGGCCGCACTGCTTGGGGCCATCCGGGCCGAGGGCTCGATCCGGGCCGGTGCATCGGCCCTGGGCATGTCTTACCCCAAGGCGCTGAAGCTGATCGACAGCATGAATGCGGCCTTCGCCACGCCGCTGGTGTCCGCGCGCCATGGCGGCGTCAGTCGGGGCGGCGCCCGGCTGACCGAGACCGGAGACGCTGTTCTGCAGCTTTATCACGAGGTGTGCGACACAGCGGCAACGGCCAATCGGACCCGGCTGGCCACTCTCGCATCGCGCCTGGCGCCTGGCGCCTGCCGGGGACTAGCCTCGTTATAAATTCCCTTTTATATCGGTGTGCATGACGTCCCGACTCCACCAGCCCGATTGCGAGCATGCTGAAGACGTGATCGCCCGTCTTCTGGACTGGACCGACGCGGCTCTGGTTCTGGTGACAGGCACCGAGGGGGGCGGCGTGCGGGCGTCCGGGGCCATGATGGCGGTGAGCGCAGAGGGCCATTCGGCCGGCTATGTGTCGGGGGGATGCATCGATGCCGACGTGATCCTGCAGGCGCAGGGCGCCCTGCGAGACGGGCAGGCCCGGGCCCTGCGCTACGGGGCGGGGTCGCCTTTTGTCGATTTGCCCCTGCCCTGTGGTGGCGGCATCGATCTCGTCATCCTGCCGCGGCCCGACCGGCGCTGTCTCCTGGCGGTGGCGCAGCACCTCGGCGCCCGTCAGCCCGTCAGCCTGACCCTGACAGCGGACAACAGACTGGGATGGGCGCCGCCTGCAGCCCGACAAGACCCGCCTTTTCAGGCCCTTCTTCGCCCCAAATTGCGGGTCCGCATTGCCGGCAAAGGCGCCGATGGCCTCGCCCTGGCCCGCCTGTGTCACGCCAGTGGCCTGAAGGTCCGGCTGCAGCTGACCGATGCCGAGGACGCCCTCGCGGCCCGTGCTGAGGGCCTCAATCATGTGGACCTTCTGTCGAGCCCGCACGATTTGCCCTCTGCAGATGATGATGCGGCCACGGCCTTTGTGCTGATGATGCACGACCCCGACTGGGAACCGGCCCTGCTGCAACAGGCCCTCGACGGCCCGGCTTTCTATCTGGGTGCTGTGGGCAGCCGGACCACCCATGCGCGCCGGTGCGCGCGGCTCGCCGACTGTGGGGTATCCCAGACCGACATCGACCGCATCCGCGGCCCCATTGGCCTCGTTCCCAGCCTGCGCGATGCCAGCATGCTCGCCGTGTCGGCCCTGGCTGAAATCGTCGCGGCGTGGCACAGCCCGCAGGCCCAGCCCATGCTGCGGACCGGTCTGCTTCTCCTCGCCGCGGGACGGTCGGACCGGTTCGAAGGTGGTGACAAGTTGCTGGCGCAGATGCCGGACGGACGGGCGGTTCTGGACGGGGCCGCCCGGACGCTAAGCACCACTGCGGTGGCCGCCCGTGTGGCCGTCAGCCATCCTGATCGCCCGGAACGTCGGGCCTTGCTGGAACAGACGGGGTGGACCGTGATTGACAGCCCGGCGCCGCAGGAGGGCATGGCGACCAGCCTGCGCGCCGGACTTGCAGAGCTCTGCAAGATCCCGGACCTTGATGCCGCGCTGATCCTGCTCGGGGATATGCCGCTGCTGCCAGACGCTCACCTGATGCACCTGCACACCGCTCTGCGACCGGGCCTGGAGGCTGTGCTCAGCGCCGTTGAGGGCCAGCCCGGCCCACCGGCCCTGTTCGCCCGGCAGACCTTTGAAACCCTCATGCGCGCAGAGGGCGACCGCGGGGCCCGCGACCTGCTATCCGGTCTGTACGCAACCGGACGCATCGATCTGCACAGCCGATACGCGCTGGACATTGACCGGGTCACAGACCTCGACAAGATCAGGGACTTCGCCGATGCCTGACGGATACGCTTCATCCCCGCCCC
>CAJXMY010000264.1 GCA_913056435.1 uncultured Hyphomonadaceae bacterium
GGTGGCGCCGGTCGGGCAGGTCTGGGGGGGCTGATCGGGAGCCTGTCGGCGATTATGGGGATTGGCGGGGGCACGTTCGGGGTCAGCCTGATGACCCTGTGCGGGAGAGCGATGCATCAGGCTGTCGCGACCGCAGCGGGTTTTGGTGTGATGATTGGTCTTCCCGGAGCGGTGACGGCGATTGTGGTGGGCTGGGGACGTGCGGATCTGCCGCCATTCTCGCTGGGACATGTCAATCTCGCCGCCTTTGCCCTGATGTCGGCCTTTACTGTAATGACCGCGCCTGTGGGGGCCCGGCTGGCGCACAGGCTGGATGCCCGGCGGCTGAAGAAGCTGTTCGCAATTCTGCTGGCGGTGGTCGCGATCCGGTTGCTATTGAATGCTATTGGCGGATGATCAGCCGGTCACCCCGGAATTCGTAGGAATAAAGTTCGCGCAGAAAGCTCATCCCGAGGAGGCTCTGGTCCAGATCTGATGGCAGGACCATGGCTTCCACATTGCGCACATGCACCTGATTGATCCGGATTGAGTCGATCAGAACGCTCGCGCCCTTGACCACCCCGCCGGCCGTACGAATGTCCCAGCGATAGTCGAGCTCGCGGGGGTTCAGGCCCATTTTCTGAGCGTCGCGCCAGGTCAGGGCCACCACGCTCGCACCGGTGTCGATCATGAAGTCGATGCTGGCCCGGGAGTTGACCAGAGCGCGCCCCCAATAGTGGCCGTCGTCTCTGAGCGTCAGGTGCGCGCTGCGGCGCGCGGAAGTCTCAACAGGGGCCAGAGTGGACAGGGTCGGTGTTTCCCGGGCCACGATGGAGGACTGGACGCGAGGCGCGACAAAGACCGATGTGATCGCGGCGATGAGGCCCGCGACACAGAGAACCAAAAAGATCTGACCCCATTTCATCCGGTCTGCGTGCCTCTAGCTCTGCCTCGGGTCGAGTCTGGCCAACCGGTCGGGCAGGGCATCCATGACTGCCTGTCGCCCGGCTTCGCCCAGCTGAACCCAGCCCCCGATTTCCTTAAGGGTGCGGCCGCAGCCCACACAAAGGCCGGTGCGCCCGTCGACGGCGCAAACCTTCACGCATGGGCTTTGAATGGCTTGGCGTCCCATGGGCTGATCATTCCTCAAGTCAGTCTTTACCTCAGAAGCATTGCGAATCTCTGACCAAAACGCCACATCTTTCGCAAGGGCCCCTGTGTAATTCAGGTCGTGGCCCGGCTATTTGTGTGAGGTCCCCGTGTCCCAGTTTCCTGATCAAAGCGCCCGTCCTTTGGATGATGTTCGCGACCTGGCCTTCCGACCTGTCGAGCCGGACCAGCGCGCCGCCGAGGCCGTTTACAAGGCGTTGCTGGGGATGGGACGGGAAGGCGACTTTGGAAAGCTGGCCGATGCCACTGCGTGGCTGGCGGCGTGGCAGAAACGGTATCCCCCCCGTATTGAGTCGCCCACCCTGGCCATCTTTGCCGGGGCCCATGGCCTGGCGAACCACGGGGTTTCTCTGTCGTCGACCAGTAGCACCCGGGAAAAGATCGAGGGCCTGCGGTCAGGTCAGGCTCCGCTGGCGCTGATTGCGGCGCAGGGTGGACTGAACCTGCGCATTTTCGAACTGGCGCTCGAACAGCCGACGCCCAACATCGCGGAACAGGCGGCGATGACCGAAAAAGAGTGTGCGGCAACCATTGCCTTCGGGTTCGAGGCCCTGGAAGGCAGCCCCGACCTGATCGGCCTTGGCGTGTTTGGCGCCGGCATCGGCACGGCGGCCGCTGCGCTCGCCTGTGCCCTTTACGGGGGCGCGCCAGAATACTGGGTCCGGCCCGGGCCCCAGATCCCGGCAGACATGGTCGGCCAGCGTGTCCAGCTGGTGAGCGATGCCCTGAAGGTCCACCGCGGTCACCTCAGTGATCCGCTGGAGGCGCTGCGGTGCCTTGGGGGACGGGAGCTGGCCGCCTGTGTCGGAACCATACTCGCGGCCCGCCTGCAGGGCATACCGGTTCTGCTGGACGGGTTTGCCACCACTGTGGCGGCTGGGGTGGTCCATGCGATTAACCCCCTGGCAATCGACCATGTGCGGGCCGCCCACATGACCCGGAGGCCAGCACACCAGGCCGCGCTGGAACGGATTGGCCTGTCACCTCTTTTGCCCCTGGATTTCAATACGGGTGGTGGGCTGGGCTCGGCTTTCGGGATGACCCTTCTCAAATCAGCCTGTGCCCCCTTTCTCGGGCCGCACAGTTCAGCGGACTGATCTTTTCGTCGCATTGTCCCGTCGCGCTTACGGAGTAATATGACGTTTACGTTCGCGTCACCTTGCTTTTTGAAAGCGGGCGCGTCAAAACAGCCACGAACACACTTTGGGAAGAACGCCATGAATCTTGAATTTTCGCCGGAAGAGACCGCTTTTCGTGAGGAAGTGCGCACCTTTATCGAGGAGAACTATCCCGAGCAGCTGAAGGGATCTGGCGGGCGCGAAGATCTGGACCGGGATGCCATGCTGGCCTGGCACAAGGTGCTGGGCAAAAAGGGCTGGTCGGTTCCGGCCTGGCCAACCGAATATGGCGGCACGGGCTGGAACGCCACGCAGCGCTATATCTGGTCGGAAGAAAATGCCCGGGTTGACTCCATCATGCCCCTGCCGTTCGGCGTCTCCATGGTCGGGCCTGTGATCTACACATTTGGATCGCAGGAGCAGAAAGATCGTTTTCTCCCCGGGATCCGTTCAGGGGAAGAGTGGTGGTGTCAGGGCTATTCCGAGCCGGGCGCCGGCTCGGATCTGGCCTCCCTAAAGACAACGGCAGTGCGTGATGGCGATCATTATGTCATCAACGGCCAGAAAACCTGGACCACACTGGCCCAGCACGCCGACTGGGGGTTCTTCCTGTGCCGGACCGATCCGACCGCGGCCAAGCCGCAGGAAGGCATCAGCTTTATCCTGGTCGACATGACCACGCCCGGCATTGAGGTCCGCCCGATCATTACCATTGATGGGGGCCATGAGGTCAATGAGGTCTGGCTGACAGACGTCCGGGTCCCCGTTGAAAACCGGGTTGGCAAAGAAAATGAAGGCTGGACCTATGCAAAGTTCCTGCTGGCGCATGAACGGTCCGGTATTGCCGGCGTCGC
>CAJXMY010000265.1 GCA_913056435.1 uncultured Hyphomonadaceae bacterium
AGTTCCAGCTACGGCTGCGGCACCTCAGGGGTTCCCTGCCTCAAGGGCACGGCCCTGGTGCAGCTCACCACCAGCAAGGGCACGGTGGAGCTCAGCCTCGATGGCGATGCGGCCCCGCTCACTGCCGGCAACTTCGTGGATCTGGTGCGTCGCGGTGCTTACAACGGCACCCTTTTCCACCGCGTGGTGAAGGAGCCGATTCCCTTTGTGGTGCAGGGTGGCGACCCCCAGAGCGCCAACCCCAACACCCCCGTGGATCTGCTCGGCACGGGCAGCTTCATCGACCCCACCAGCGGCCAGCCGCGCCTGATCCCGCTCGAGCTTTCACTCGATGGAGAGGCCTCACCGCGCTACGGCGAGATCGCCGTGGGTCCCGGGCAGCAGTCCCGCCTGAAGCTGCAGCACGAGCGCGGCGCCCTGGCCATGGCTCGCTCCAATGATCCCAATTCAGCCAGCGCTCAGTTCTATATCGCCCTGCGGGCCCTGCCGGAGCTGTCGGAGCTGGGTTTCAAGATCCTGATGGACATCATCATTTCGTCTCATCCGCGTCCCCGGATCGTGGAGGTGCCGTTTCGTTTTCGGGAACGCCAGCACGGCGAGAGCAAGCTCGACAACCGCGTCCTCTACGATTTCTTCCTGTTTTTTCTCGAGAAGAAAGTGTCGCGGCTGATCCCGGTGCCGGCCCGTTTCATCTCCTTCGCCATGATCAATTCCATCGGCATTCTGGTGCACCTTGCCGCCTTCCTGCCCCTGTCGGCAGGGCTCGGCTTTGCCCGGGCGCAACTCGTGGCCACCCTGATCGCCATGGCGTTCAATTATACCGTGAACAATGAGGTGACCTATTCCGACCGCAAGCTCAGGGGACAAAAATTCTATGCCGGCTTCGTGATCTTTGCCACGCTGTGTTCGCTCGGGGTGATCGCCAATGTCGGCGTCGCCTCCATGCTCCATCAGGGCTATCCGGGCCTGATGGCCCTGCTGCCCGCCGCGGCCGGGGCCTTTGTCACTGTGGTGTGGAACTATGTGGCGACGAATGTCTTCGTCTGGGGCCGGGGACGGTTTGCCAGCCGCCTGCGGGATGGATGGTCCGGCAAAGGGAGACCGGCCGCATGACCCATCTGACGAAGCTCATTGGACAAATGCGTGCGGGGCAGGTGTTTATGCTGCTTCTGATTGGGACCGTTGCTTTGTCGGCGGGTCTCCGCCTGTTTGATCTTTCCGCAGCCTCCCTCAGCGCCGATGAGGCGGTTACCACAGCGTTTGCCCAGCTGCCCTGGTCGGCCATCCTGTTTGACCGGATCGACAATCACCCCGTGCTGAGTTTTCTCATTCAGAAGGCCTGGTGGCAGATCGCACCGGACACAGACTGGCTCCGGCTTCCCTCCGCGGTCGCCGGTGTCGGATCCGTTCTGGTCGCCGGACTGATGATGCGGGATATTGTCTCGGAGCGTGCAGGGCTTCTCGCCGCGCTTCTGACGTCCTTGTCGGCAGCCTTGATATTCTACAGTCAGGATGCCCGCATGTATTCCTTCCTGGTCTTCGGGCTTTTCCTCGCCCTTTGGGGACAAATGGGATTGTCAGGCGGTGGCAGGCAGTCGCGGCTCGCCTATGGTGCTCTGTATGCGATCGGGGGCGCGATCGCGATCCACTCGCATCTTCTGGGCTTGGCCGCCATGGCGTTTTTGGCCTTACCGGCATGCCTGCTCATGCTGACCGGCCCAAAGGGTGGTTTGAAGATGACGTTTCCCTGGTTGGGCGCCAATATCTGTCTGCTGTTTCTGGCCTTGCCCTGGCTCGTCCAGATCCCGAATGCGACGGGGACCTTCCCCGGCTATGGGCGCGACTTGCCCGGGCTCGCGGACATGATCTGGTATTTCCGCGGTGCAACAGGAATTCCCGGTCTTGGCCCGTTGAGTGCTGTGTTTGAACTGGGTCTTTATGGCAGCGCCCTGTGGGGGCTTCTGGCCCTCTGGCGCGGTGGATCCCGTCCCCAGGCCGCAAGCCTGATGGGCCTGATCGTTCTTTATCCCGTGTTCGTTTTTGCCATGACATTGCGTCAGGACCTTCTGTCGGTTCGGGCTTTCCTGCCCGCAATTGTCGGCGTACTGCCCGCCGCGAGCATCGCTTTGGCCAACTTGACCGGGCGATCACGGCTGATCCTGCCTGTACTGCTTGGCGCCATGAGCGTGTCTGCCATTCATTTGCTGAGCACAGTCAATCGTTTTGAAAATTATGGGGGCGCATTCACCGCTGTAGACCGGCTCGGCTATGAGAGTGCACCGGTTGTCACATGCAATCATTTCTGGGCAGCGGGTTTGTGGGAAGCCCGCCCTGAGAGCGAAATCTATCTTTATCGCGGGGATGCCGTGTTCCGGTATCCAGGCCGGTCTTACTGGGAAGCGGCGCGTCAGGGCATGAGCCAGTTAAGGCAAGCCAGCGCGGATGATCTGGAGCGGTTCATCGGTTCGCAATACAGAATTCGGGGCGGGCTGGGGGCTGCGCTGGGCGATCGCGCCACGGTCGTATTGATCTGGCCTTATTGTCCGGCGACGCTCGATGATGACATCAGGACCGCCTTGGGCGATCTTGGGTTCAGTCAGGAGGCCAGGCTGACTATTCTGGACGGCGCGCCGACTGATATCATAATAGAAACCCCACAAACCGAGCTCAGCGTGTTTGACCGCTAGCCGGGCCTGAAAGCGCGCAACGGGCAAGCGCTCAGGCGGAACCGGCTTTGAAGCCCAGCCAGGGGTAGCGTTCCCTGAGCCGATCGCAGGCTGGTTCCAGCCGACGACACAGAAACTTGCGGGCGGGCTGCTCAACAGAATGATGAAGCGCCACCGCAATGGCGATCAGGATCAGCAGAATGACCGGCACCGAGATCAGGCTGGGGACCCCAAGCCGGTCCAGTTCCAGTATGGCCATCAGGCCGACCCGCTCATGAAACAGATAAAGGGCGTAAGAGGCCAGTCCGATCACCAGGATCGGCCGCCAGGACAGCACCCTGTGCCATGGACCTGGGATCAGGACGAGGCCGAACGTGGCCAGCACGAACAGGTCTGGCAGAATACGTTGATAGTCATGACCGGCCATGATGCTAAAGGCGGCAAGGGCGGCA
>CAJXMY010000266.1 GCA_913056435.1 uncultured Hyphomonadaceae bacterium
GCGGCTGCGGCCGGAATAACCGCCAAAAAGCAGGTCTGGCCCGAATGGACCGTCCTTGCCCAGGGCGCGCGCCACTAGGTCACCCTGGTCATCCACGCGTTCGAACCGGATGACACAGGTCGGCGGCGGGATGTCGCTGCGGGCATAGGCCCGCTTTCCGGTCGGGCTCAGCGTGCCGTCGGCTTCCATGTCCTTGAGAAGCTGGCGCAGTGTCTGACGTTCGCGCCCCTTGACGTTCAGCCCTCGGGCAATGTCCTGTTTTCGGGTGAGGCCGGGATGGTCCCGAAGAAAATCGAGGACGGTTTGTCGATCAGGAAAGCTCATCGGGGCGATATAGGCGGACTCGCTATGGATTGCGCGGTTTAATTTGCAGGTGGCAGGCTGAACATGTCGACTGGCTCGAGGCCGAACGACCCCGCCTCAGGGTCCCACTCGCCTTCCAGCAGTTCATAATGCAGGTGGATCGGTATGCGGTAGGACGCGGTGTTGCCCATCGCACCCAGAGTCTGGCCCATGCCCACGGGCGTGCCATCTTCCAGACCGGCCGCAAAGTGGGCCAGATGGGCGTAGCGTGTATACACCCCAGCGCCATGGTCGATGACAATCATGTTACCATAATCATTGCGGTATTTGATTTCCTTGATGGTCCCCGGACCGGCGGCGTAGATCGTCGTGTTCATGTTATGATAAAAATCGACACCCTTATGCAGGCTGTCGCCGCGGGGGCCGAACCCCGATGACAGGCAGCCCTCGGCCACGGGAGCCATGGCGAGGGCGAGATCGGCTCGGGCCTGCACCAGAGGCGCGTAGGCTGTGATCACGCCATCCTGTGTCTCGGGGGCATTGGCGATCGGGTTCATGTCACACAGCTGCAGGGTCTGGGGAAAGACATCTGCCTGACCGGCGCTGGCGGGCTCTGTCTGAGGGGAAGGTGGCGTGGCCGCGATGTGCCGGGGCACCGGTCCAGTGGACTCGGCAGGCGCCGTCGCCTGGTCCGGATCGGGGTCCTGGATCTCCCGGTTCAGTTCCGCGCGGGTATCTTCGACCAGCGTCTCAACGGCGGCGGCAACCTCCTCCCGGTCGGGCACCCGGACACTGTCCCGCATCTCCTCCAGCTCCATCTGGGCCTGCTCACATGCTGTGATGGTGATGCAGGCCATCAGGCCAACCCAAATCGAGAGATGGTGTCGCCGTGTCATGTGCCTGTCCCTTGTATCCCGCTCAGCGTCCGAGTGTGCCGGAAGGTGGACACCATGGCAACGCCCCGGCGGACCTGCCGGAGGACACGCGCGAGGGCGTTTAGGGCTTGGCGGGTACTTTCTTTTTAGCGGGCGCCTTCTTTTTCTTGCGGCCGGCGCCCTTCTTTTCCTTCTCGGCCAGCAACTCCAGGGCCTGGTCGATATTCAGGTCGTCCGGCGCCATGTCCTTTGGCAGGGTGGCGTTGATCTTACCGTGTTTCACATAGGGCCCATAGCGGCCTTCAAGCACCTGAACAGGCGCATCATCGCTGGGGTGTTTGCCCAGATCCTTCAGGACCTTGGCGGTTCCGCCACGGCCCCGTGGATTGGCCCGTTTCTCGGCGATGAGTGTGACCGCCCGGTTCAGGCCGATGTCGAACACATCCTCAATGCTGCCAATATTGGCATAGGTCTTGAGGTGTTGCACATAAGGCCCGTAGCGCCCCAGATTGGCGAGAATCGGCTCACCATCCTCGGGATGCTTGCCGACCTCCCGGGGGAGCGCGAGCAGCTTGACGGCGCCCTCGAGCGTTAAGGTCTCCGCGGACCAGCCCTTGGGCAGACTTGACCGTTTTGGCTTCTCCGCGTCCAGCAGCGTCATCTCGACATAGGGACCGAACCGGCCGGTCTTGAGCAGCACAGGGACACCGAGATCTGGATGCAGGCCAAGGTCACTGCCGTCATGGTTCAGCGCGCCGGGGTCCTGTCCATCGCTGGAGAACTGCCGGGTGAACTTGCACTCCGGATAGCGCGAACAACCCACAAAGGCGCCGTGCCTGCCAAGCTTCAGGCTGAGATTGCCCTCGCTGCAAAGGGGACACTGGCGCGGATTATCCTTCGGGTTGCCCTTGGCGTCGGTACTGGGAAAGACATAAGGACCCAGCGTCTCATTCATGGCATCGAGCACCTCGCTGACCCGCAGGTCCTTGGTGCCGTCAATCGCGGCGCGGAACTCTGTCCAGAATTCGGTCAGGAAACGCCGCCAGTCGAGCTTTCCATCGGAGATGATATCGAGCTTTTCCTCCAGGTTCGCGGTGTAGTCGTACTCCACGTATTTCTGGAAGAAATTTTCGAGAAAGGCGGTGACGATCCGGCCCTTATCCTCGGGGACAAGCTGCTTCTTCTCCAGACGGACATAGTCGCGATCCTGAAGGGTCGAGAGGGTTGAAGCAAAGGTGGAGGGACGACCGATTCCCAGTTCTTCGAGCCGCTTGACCAGCGAGGCTTCCGAAAAGCGGGGTGGCGGGGTCGTAAAATGCTGCTCTGATTTCGCCTCCAGCAGATCGGCATGATCACCCTGTGTCAGGCGCGGAAGCCGGGCCTCCTGATCCTGTTCATCGTCGCCGTCCTCGCGGCCTTCTGTGTAAAGGCGGATGAACCCGTCGAACACGAGGACCTGTCCGCTCGCCCGCAGTCCGGCTTCGCCATCCCTTGAGACCAGATCAATCGTCGTGCGTTCAAACTGTGCCGCCTCGATTTGAGAGGCCACCGCGCGGCGCCAGATCAGGGCATAAAGCTTCCAGAGGTCGGGATCGGACTGCTTATAGTCCTCCGGCCTGAGGGAAAAATTCGTGGGCCGGATGGCCTCATGGGCCTCCTGGGCGTTCTTTTGTTTTGATGTGTAGCGCCGGGTCTTTTCCGGCAGATACTGCGCCCCATACTCCGAGCGGATGTGGTCACGGGCCGCGATATAGGCTTCCTCGGCCATATTGACCCCATCGGTCCGCATGTAGGTGATCCGACCGTCTTCGTATAATTTCTGGGCTGCCTGCATTGTCCGTTTGGCGCTGAAGCCGAGACGGCGTGAGGCATCCTGCTGCAGTGTGGAGGTAATGAAGGGCGGGGGGGGAGTCCGT
>CAJXMY010000267.1 GCA_913056435.1 uncultured Hyphomonadaceae bacterium
CGTGGACTCCAGATACTCGATGGAGACCGTGCCGAAGTTCTCGTTGGCCTGCGCGGTCAGGCGCTCCACGCCCGACAGACCTTGCACCGCCTCTTCGATCCGCATGCAGATGGCTTCTTCCACCTCCTCCGGCGATGCGCCGGGATAGGTGACGCTGACCGAGACCATCTCCTGCTGGATGGTCGGGACGACCTCCTGCTTGAGGTCGCCGACCGTCAAGGCGCCGACCAGCACGACCGCCAGGGACGACTCGGCGTCGAAGGACTCCAGGAGATCACGCTGAAAGACCGACCGATCCGGAAGACCGGTGACCGGATCGCGATCAGATGCTCCTGACCGGAATTGGTCTGCACGTTCACGCCGGGCACCGCATTCAGGATCTCGGCGGGATGGTCGGGGGCCACCTCCGTAATCAGCTCCCCCCACAACACCGAGCTGGCGCCCGGCCCGTCGAGGTCCCGGTCCCCGAAAACTTCAACCACGTCCAGCCGGACAGGGTTCAGTGCCGCCTTGCAGCTCAGCTCGGAGCCACCCGCCTCGGTACAGGCCTCGATCCTGAGGGACCGGTCGCGTTCCGTGACATCCGAGGCCGACTGGGCCCACACCATTCCCGGCAGACACAGAACCCCGAGGACAGCAACCAGTTGGAACCTGGTCAGTTTCATCCGAAAAACAGCCCCTGAGGCAAGGCGCCGACAATGGCCGCCGACAGACACGTCGCCAGCGTTCCGGCCAGAAGGGTCTTCCAGGCCAGCTCAAGGAAGGTCGTTCGCCGCGCCGGCTCAATCATGGTCAGGCCCCCGATCAAAATCCCGATGGATCCGAAATTGGCGAACCCGCAAATGGCGTGCGCCGTGATCATCCGGGTCCGCTGGGACATGCCCTCTGCCGGAATCTCGGCGAGCTCGAGGAAGGCCACAAATTCCGTGAGCACGATCTTCACGCCCATCATGCTGCCCGACCGCGCCGCCTCTTCCAGAGGCACACCGATCATGTACATCAGGGGAGAGAAGACCCAGCCGAGAATCCGCTCGATGGACAAAGGTGCCCCGCCCAGCTGAGGCAAGGCCCCAAGGCCCAGATTCACCAGATACAGCAAAGCGAAGGCCGCGATCAGCATGGTCACGATATTGGCAAGGATTTTCAACCCATCCGACGCCCCGGTTGCGAAGGCATCCATGGTCGACTCATATTCGAAATCCGGTTCCTGCTGCTTCTGGTCGGCGGCCGCCGTCTCCGGCACCATCACCAGGGCCACTGCCACGGCGGCCGGCGTGGCGATCAGCGACGCAGCAAGAAGCTGGCCGAGGGCATTGGGCAGAACCGGGTCCAGAAACACACCGTAAAGAACCAGGACACTGCCCGCGACGGTGGAAAAACCGGCGGTCATCATGATGAAGATTTCCGACCGCGTCATTTTGAGCAGATAGGGCTTGATCAGGACCGGGGCTTCCGTCATTCCCATGAACACATTGGCCGACACGGCCAGCGAGGTGGCCCCGCCAAGGCCAAGGAGCCGCTGAAAGACAATGGCGAACCCTTTGGTGATCCAGCGCAGGACACGCCAGTGCCACAGCACCGCCGAAAGGGCGGCGACCACGATGACCAGAGGCAGGAGGTGCACGGCAAAAATGGGGCCCGGCTGACCGGTGTGTGCTTCCCACCCGGCCTGGGTACCAAATACCGGGCCGAAGACAAAGCTCGTCCCGTAGGCCGTGGCTGCAATCAGCCCATCAATCACCGTGTTGATCTGAAAAAGACCGGCCCGAATGATCGGCACACCGAACAGAATCAGGGCGAAGACAAGCTGGATGCCCACCGCACCGAGCACGATCCGCCAGGGAAAGGCACGCCGGTTTTCAGACAAACCGAACGCCACACCGAAGATAAGCGCGATACCAATAATCGCGCGTGCATTGTCCCAACCCCAGTCCACGAGCTCATCCTTCCCAAGCTAACCCAGTCCTGTCATCCCCCTATTGGGACGGCACATCAAGGCGTTAATGCTGCTGCTGATCAGCCCAGCTTGCAGACGCAGATCTTGTTACCATCCGGGTCGCGGAAATACGCCCCGTAGAAGTTTGGCACACGGACCCCCGGCGCGCCCTCATCAACGGCCCCCAGTTCCAGCGCCTTGGCATAAACCCGGTCGACGGTCGCCTGGTCGTCGGTGGCGAGGGCCGGCATCACGCCATTTCCGGCGGTTGCCGTCTGCTCATCATAGGGTCCGCCAATGGCCAGCATTGGCGCCCCCGGCGCGGCCCCGTAGAAATACAGGCGGCCATTATCAAACAGGCGTTTCGCGCCCATTTCTCCGAGCACCGTATCGTAAAACGCCGTTGCTTTATCGATGTCGTTCGTTCCCAGCGTTACGTAGGCCAGCATGGCAAGTCTCCTTTGTGTCCATGCCGCAGGTCATCACGGCCATGGCGGACTGGCAAGGGCTGACGCAGCGCCATAGCTTGACCTACGTGGCACCCGGTGGTGCAACACCGCCAGACGCTGGCCAGCGCCCTGCGCTTTACCACGGTCGAGCTCGGCGAGCTGGAGGGCAAGCTGGCACAGGCCGGCGACCGGGCGCTGGCGATGGAGCTTGACCTGTTCGAGGATCTCGTTGACGAAGCGACGGGCCGCGCCGCAGAAATCTCGCTCGCCGCCGCCGCGCTGGCGCGGCTCGACGTTTATGCGTCGCTCGCCGTGCTCGCGGCCGAGGCCGCCTATTTCCTCGAACACAAGGGGTTTTCGCTGGTCGGCACCCTGCGCGCTCTGTGGGTCAACCTGCGGGCGCGGGAGGTGCGCCAGGGCGGCAGCGCAGACGGAACCCGCTTCAGGATACGCAGTATCGGCACCCAATCAAACAATTTCGGTCTGGAGTCTGCAGTGGGCCTTTATGTCGACGGCGTCTATCGCGCGCGCCAGGGATCGATGATCAATAACCTGGTCGACATCGCCAGCAAGGGTGGCAATTACTTGCTCAACGTCGGTCCAATGGCCGACGGATCGATTCCACCGGCGGGCCGCACGATGTCGGGGTTCAGCTTGCCGGGGTTCGTGCGAAGCGTGCCGTCCTTCATCCAGA
>CAJXMY010000268.1 GCA_913056435.1 uncultured Hyphomonadaceae bacterium
TGCGGGCCGAATACAGCTGGTCCGGCCTGGGGGGCATGTGGGATGCCTCCATCGAAAATGCCCTCAACCGACTTGACGCGACCTCGCAGTTGCGCAGTGCGCTTGGATCCGCGGCTCTGACCCCGGTCGATCTCGGAGATCCAACGGTTTCGGTCGAGGAAAACCGGAGCGAAGTCTTCATCACACATTCGCGCGACCTCACTGAGGACGTGTCTGTTCAGGTCTCCCTCGGCGGGGAGGTGTCTGAACTGTCCTCGAGTGGGGGGACTGAACAATCGCGCACTTTCTACAGGCCAAAGGGCAGCCTCACCCTGAACTGGCAGCCCAATCCGGACACCACCGTGAATGCGCGGGTTGAGCGCCAGGTCGGCCAACTCGATTTCTTTGATTTCGTCTCCCAGCTCGACCTGGATGATGGCGAGGATCAAACCGGCAATGCCGATATCGTGCCGGAACAGAAATGGCGGGGCGAAATTGAGCTGGACCGCTCCCTCGGATCGTGGGGTGCCGGGTCGGTTCTGGTCTTCGCAGAGCGTCTTGAGGACATTGTCGACCAGCTTCCGATCGGAACGGGGGAAGGTCCGGGCAATATTGACCGGGGCCAACGTCTCGGGATCACAGTCGAGGGGACGCTGAACCTCGATCCCATCGGCGTTCGCGGGGCTCAGATCACCTATGCCACCACCCTTCAGACCTCCCGGATTGATGACCCCCTCACCGGGCAGGAACGTGCCATTAATGAGGAGGAGGAGATCCGCATTGATCTGGAGTTTCGTCACGATATTTTTGGAACGGACCTCGCCTGGGGCGGCGAAATCACGCCGCGCCAGAGATCGGATCAGTTTCGTCTGAACTCAGTTCGCGAGACGCGTGACCTTCCCGGTCGCTACAGCGTCTTTATCGAACACAAGGACCTGTGGGGCCTGACAGGACGAGCGCAGATCTTCCAGCCGCTGGGCAATATCGACAAGAAATCACGCACCCTTTTTGCCCCGGACCGCACGGGCAGCCTGGTCCAGATCGAGCGAAGCCGGGTGAAGGAAAATCCCGTCTACATTCTGGAACTGAGCGGCCGGTTCTAGATCTGAGCCTGGCGCCTCTGAAGAGGGGGCCACCGGACCTCAGCATGGGACGACCACGCCAGGGCCGCAGCGCGCCCCTACCCGTTGCCCGGCTTCAACCGTCCATCCGGCAGGAGGCCCACAGGTGCCCCGGTTTCCGCGGCGGCGTAAATGGCCTCAATCAGCCGGAGATCACGAAGCCCCATGGCGCCCGGCGTGCGCAGATCAACATTGTCCCGAATGGCATCGGCCAAATGATCAAGCTGGGCGGCAAACTGGGTTCCGGTGTCCCCAGGGTTGAGAGCCTCAACCGAACGGCCACGCCTCAGGGACATTTGAATGCCCTCATAACTCGTCGCGGGATCCATTTCGAGCGTTCCGGCGCGCCCCTGTACCATGACCCGGTTCGCCCCCTGAGTATCATAGGATGTCGAGAGCTGGGCCACAGCCCCGGACGGAAACTGCATCTGGGTCTGCACCGAGGCCACAATGTCCTCAAAACGGGGATCATTGTCCGGCTGCTGCGTGTAGGCCTGGATCGTGTGCGGCATCTCATTGGACAGGTAGAGTGCTGACTGCAGCCCGTAGATCCCATAATCCTCCAGCGGTCCCCGGCCCGCCAGAGCCCGATTGGCCCGCCAGTTCTCTCGCGGTGAGGTCGGCCCCATGACATAATGCTGTTCCGTCCGGATCAGGCGGATGGCGCCCACCGCCTCGTCATCCATCAACGCCATCGCCTTGAGATTGTACGGCTCGAAGTGGCAGCGATAGGCCACCATGAGTTTCCGGTCAGCCGCCCGGGCGGCGGCCATCATGCGCTCACATTCCTCACTCGAAAGCGCCATTGGTTTTTCGCAAAGCACATGTTTCCCGGCAGCAAAGGCTTTTTCCGTCCAGTCCGCATGCAGCCCGTTCGGCAAAACGATATAAACGGCCTCGATCCGCTCGTCCGATGCGATCTGATCAAACGTCTCATAGGAATAGCGTGCGTCCTCCGGGACGCCATAAGCGTCGCCAACCCGCTTTGCCTTCTCTGCATTGCCCGACACCAGGCCGGCGATGTGCGCGCGCCCGGCTCTGGCAAAACTGGGCATCATCTGGTTCAGGGCAAAGCCTCCAAGACCCACAATCGCAACGCCGACACTGTCGGAGCGGCCTTTCTCCTGCGGTGCGGACGGCAGCCGGACACGGGCCGGCATCGGTTGACCTTCAGCATTCATTCCAGACCCTCCACTCTGCTGGGCACAGGCTGGCCCCATCAACGCGATGGCCGGGGACACTCCGGCCAGTTGCAACAAACGCCTCCG
This sequence comes from uncultured Hyphomonadaceae bacterium, assembly GCA_913056435.1. Classification (GTDB taxonomy): domain Bacteria; phylum Pseudomonadota; class Alphaproteobacteria; order Caulobacterales; family Hyphomonadaceae; genus Henriciella. The sequence goes on from CAJXMY010000268.1 coordinate 2,369, forward strand.
ACGGCCATCGAATAGATCCATTTGCTGCGCGCCTCCCGTCTTACTTTCTCAACCTTCCTCGCTTTGGTCCAGAGCCAAGTCTGCAGGACATGCGCCGTTATGAGCCCGGCCTGACCGTTTTGACACCCGATTGACAAAGCTGACGGCACAGCGAATTGTTACCGCTATCACATCGGCTTCAGACCGGGGGGACCCGAGGCATGCACTTCACCGCGCGCGACCGTTTACGCCTATTGGCCGCTTTTGGGGCTGTCACGTTGGGGGCTTGCGGCGGAGGCGGAGGCGGCGGGACCACGACGCCTTTTCTGCCACCGCCGCCGCCCCCACCCCCGCCCAATTCGACGACGATCCTGAAAAACGTCCTGTCTGGTGCGTTCGATATTGGTGCGGCAGTCCAGACCGCCCAGATCACCGGTGGCGAGATCGATCAGACCCTCGCCGAAACCCATTTCTCCTCTTTTACCTCCGAATACGAGATGAAGGCCGACATCATCGCGCCGACACAGGGCAATTATAATTTCGGTCCGGCCGACACCCTGCTTTCCTTTGCGCAGGCCAATGGTGCAAGGCTCCGCGGGCATGCCCTCGTCTGGTATCGCACAACGCCCGACTATTTTACCACAGGGCCCGCCAGCAATGTCCGCGACACGCTGGAAACCTACATCGCCACCGTCGCCGGGCGCTTTGCTGGCCAGATTGGGGCGTGG
>CAJXMY010000269.1 GCA_913056435.1 uncultured Hyphomonadaceae bacterium
GAGGTGGGACACCAGACACTCCGGGCTTCGGACAGCGCGGGTTCCAACCCAGGCGGTCGACCACTTCGCGGGCCATGATGATGGCTTCGGAATCATTTTCGGCGAGATACTCGGCCAGACCCGAAACGCTGGCGTGCATTTCCGCGCCGCCCAGCTCTTCTTCGCTGGCCACCTCCCCGGTGGCCGCTTTGAGCAGGGGTGGCCCGGCCAGGAAGGCCTTGCCGCGTCCTTTGACGGCCACGACATAGTCGCTCATACCCGGCATATAGGCCCCACCTGCCGTGGACGATCCGTGCAGGATCGAAATCACCGGCAGCCCCGCCTTGGAGAGTTTCGCCTGCCCGGCAAACAGCCCACCCCCACGTGAAAACCCCTCAACGGTGTAATTGATGAGGTCGCCACCGGCGCTTTCGACGAGATGAACGTAGGGCAGCTTTTGCTGCAGGGCGATCTCTTCGGACCGCATGATCTTGTATCCGGTCGACCCGGTCATAGCGCCCGCCATGATGCCGCTGTCGTCGACGACGACCATGCACCGGACGCCCCTGATAAATCCGATTCCGCAAATGACCGTTGATCCCGGCAGGGACTCCGGCTCCGGCCGGCCATCGGACAAATACCCCGACAGATTGCCGATGGCGAGGAACGGCATGCCGGGATCCAGAAGGCGGGCGAGCCGGGTCCGCGGGGTCAGCTGCCCCCGCGATTCGAACCGGGCCCGGCGTTTCTCTGACAGGATGGCTGTGCGTCCATTGAGATCATCCAGCCGGTCGATCAGCGCCAGCATGTCCGCCCGGTTCTGCTGAAAGGCGTCAGAGCCCGTTTGAATGCGCGAGGAAAAGACCGCCATCAGTCAGCCTCCAAAAGATGTTCAGGAATAGAAACAGGTGTTTGCAGAAGGATTTGGGAATAGCCTTTTCCTTGCGGATCATTGCGCAGGGACGCGACCCCACCGCCTCCCAGAACCTGATCGAGCACGATGTTCACAGCGCCAGTGCCCGGCATGTAAAAACGGGTCACCCCGCCTTTCAGGAAGTGGGCAAAACGGGCCTCGATAAGGGCGTCGCTCAGCGCCGCCCAGATCCAGGGCGCATAGGCCTTCTTCCGCGGCAGGACACCGATATTGGCCTTGTCACCCTTGTCACCCGACCGGGCCCAGGCGAGCCGGATCAGCGGGACAGAGACAAATCCTGTCCCGTCCCTGTCCCCCATATCCGGCAGAACCGGAACGGGTCGATCTGTTATGGGCAGCGGGTCGGACGCGGAACCAGACGGGTTCAGAAGTGGCATCGGCCGGCTTCGTCCCGCATGCTCGATGGCAACGCCCACCTCCTCGCGGGGGATCAGGAATGAAAACAGGCGCAGCACCGGGGAGGGTCTGGCCCGCCCCCCGGCAAACCCGGACAGGCCGGGGGGGGCGGCGAGGCCATGGCCGGACAGTTCCCGTAATAGGAGGCCGGCGGCCCGGGCGTCTTGGTGTCGCGCCGCAATCTTCACCGCAACCGACCGGGACGGCGGCGCCACGCCAAAGTCTCCATATTCCTGTTCGGCCCCGACGAGCTCGACCAGCGTGTCGGTAAAGTCCGGCGCGTTGAGACCCCGCAACCGCGCGCGGGCCCTGCGCAACACATTGTCGGCGAAAGCCCGGGCCTTCGCATCGGCCTCCTCCCCATAGAAGAAGCTCACCGATCCGGCCCGCCATCCATCCTCCCAGGTGGCGCAGACTTTCAGCGTCTCCGGGGCCGCGCGACCGCGGGCGCCCGCGACCTCGACCCGGTCGGGGCCTACCGCCTCGAGGGTCACATCGGTGAAATCACAGCAGACATCCGGAAGCCAGTAGGCGGCCGGATCGCCAATTTCATAGAGCATCTGCTCGCCCACCGTGCCCGGGCTGACCTCGCCGCCCGTCCCCTCTGCCTTGGTGCAGACAAAGCTGCCATCGGGTCGGAGTTCCGCGATGGGGTAGCCCACCTCATGCAGCGTGTCCGCAACGCGATGCCAATCCGTGAAATTGCCCCCCGTCGCCTGCGGACCGCATTCAAGGATATGACCCGCCAGGCTCCCCCCGGCGAGCGCATCCAGCTGGTCCGGCGTCCAGCCGAATTCATGGATGCCGGCCGCCAGCGTCACCGCACTGTCGACGCAGCGCCCGGTAATGACAATATCGGCCCCGTCGTCCAGCGCGGCCGCAATCGGGAAGGCCCCGAGATAGGCATTGATACTGGCCAGCCGGTCGGGGTCCGGAAAGGCCTCGCCGGAGAACATGTCGACATAGCCCCGGGCCGCCAGCTCGCCGGCCCTCTCGAGCAGGTCATCCCCTGTCACCACGGCCACTTTCAGGTCGAGATCAAGCGCGGCGATCTGTGCTTCGACCGCCCGGCCACAGGCTCGCGGATTCACCCCGCCGGCATTCGAGATGATCCGGACTCCCTGCCGCGCAATCTCCGTCAGATTCGGCTTGAGAACGGCGCTGACAAAATCGGCGGCATAGCCTTTTTCGGGGTCTTTGGCCCGCTGGCGGGCCATGATCGACATGGTGATCTCCGCCAGATAGTCGAAAACGATATAGTCGAGACCACCGGCGGAGAGGAATTGCGGCACGGCCATGTCGCTCTCGCCCCAATAGCCACTGGCCCCGCCAATGCGGATCTCTTTTGTCCTCGACACACACAGCCTCCCGCGTCGGAGTCACCCGATCTTGTTCCGGGGATGATCATGGCTCATAATCAGCAAGTCAAGCTCACTTCGGGTCAGCCCGACAGGATCAGGAAAGGGTCCGGCCTCATGCAAAATCCCTTCGAGACCGACGAGCGCAAAGCCTTTCGGGAGACCATTGCCGCCTTCGTGGCCGCAGAGATCACGCCTCATGCCGATCGCTGGGATGAAGCGGGCGAGGTGCCGTGGGCGCTGCACGAGAAAATCGGCGCGCTCGGCGTCTTCGGCTTCGGCATTGATGAGGCTTATGGCGGCCTCGGATTCGATGACTGCTTCATGCGCGCGGCCTATAATGAGGAATTGTCAAAATGCGGCGCAACCGGGATCGGTGCGGCCCTCGGCGGG
>CAJXMY010000270.1 GCA_913056435.1 uncultured Hyphomonadaceae bacterium
CTCGACGACCTGGGCACCCTCTTCCCCGACACCGATCCCGACGGGGAGGGTGCCGACTCCCGTCAGCTCCTCGGGGCGTGCTGGGAGCGCGTCGTCGCCGAGGGCTGGACCCTCGGCAACCTCGACGTCGTCATCGCCACCGAGGGGCCGCGGATCGCCCCCCACCGCGCCGCCATGAGGGCCTCGATCGCGGGCCTGCTCTCGGGCAGCGGCGCCCCCTATAATGTGTCCAAGTATGGCGTTGTCGCGCTGTCAGAGGGCCTGCGGGTCGAACTGGCGCCCCGGGGCATTGGCGTCTCGGTGCTCTGCCCCGGCATTATCCGGACGGCAATCATGGATTCCGACCGCAATATGCAGGCCCGGTACGGCACCGAAGCACCGGGTCTTCAGCTGGCCGGAGACACGGATCAGGAAGCGTTCATGAAGGACTTCCGCGCCCGGATCGAGGCGGGGATTGACCCACTCTACGTCGGTGAACTTGTCCGCGAGGGCATTGAGGAAGATTGGGACTACATCTTTACTGACAATGAGTTTGAACCCCTTGTCGAGATGCGGTTTGCCGCCATCAAGGCCGCCTTTGAACGGATCCGGGACCGCAAGCCCCGCTATTAACCCACCTGGCGGTCGTCTTCATCGAGGCCATATTCGCGAACCTTCCGGTACAGTGTTGAGCGTCCGATCCCGAGCCGTCGGCTGATTTCCGACATGTGGCCGGCATAATGGTCCATGGCAAAGGCAATCAGATCCCGCTCGACATCCGCCAGCGACCGCAGCTCCTGACCATCAAAGACGGGAACGGGGCCCCGGCCGGTGCTGGTCGGGGCGGCCGGATCTGCCGCCACCGGCACCGGCAGGTCGGCCACGGCATCCACATGCCCCAGAATTTGGGGGAAATCTTCCGGCTGCAGGCTGTCGCTTTCGCACAGGATGACCGCCCGGAAGACCGCGTTTTCCAGCTGGCGCACATTTCCCGGCCAGTCGAAGGCGCTGAGCAGTTTCAGTGTCTCCGGCGCCGCATCGAATATCTTGGTCCCTTCAGACGCATTGAAGCGATCAATGAAGTGCTGCACCAGGCTTGGAACATCCTGGAGGCGTTCGCGCAGCGCCGGCATCTCAACAGGAAAGACGTTCAGTCGATAATACAGATCCTCGCGGAACGCGCCCTCCTGCACCCGCAGAGCCAGATCCCGATTGGTGGCGGAAATGATCCGGACGTCGACCTTTACCGGCCGCCGGGCCCCGACGGGATCCACCTCGCCTTCCTGCAGGGCGCGCAGCAGCTTCACCTGGGTGTCGAGCGGCAGTTCTCCGACCTCGTCGAGAAAGAGAGTTCCGCCATCCGCCTCAGCGAATTTGCCAGGGGACCGGGACACCGCGCCGGTAAAGGCGCCCTTTTCATGCCCGAACAGGATGGATTCGACCAGATTTTCGGGAATGGCCCCGCAATTGACCGAGATAAAGGGTTTTCCGGCTCGCCCGGAGGCCCCCTGAATGCAACGGGCAATGACCTCCTTGCCCACGCCGCTCTCGCCGAGGATCAGCACTGGAATATCGGACGCAGCGGCCCGTTCCCCGAGCCGCATGACCTGGCGCATGGCGGGCGCACTGGCAATCATGTCATCAAAGGTCATGCCGCCCCTGGCCTTGCGGGACAGGCGCTGCACCTCACCCGACAGAGATGACAGTTTGAGGGCATTGCGGATCGACACCAGCACCCGCTCGGGATTGGCCGGCTTGACAATGAAATCCACCGCTCCGGCCCGCATGGTCGACACGATGGTCTCGATCCCGGAGGTCGCTGTGAGCATGATGACCGGCATCTCGGGCTCGCGTTCGCTGAGGCGTTCCAGCGTCTCCAGTCCCGACAGGCCGGGCATGGTCAGGTCAAGGAGGACAACATCGGCCCCGGCATTCCGGTCGGTGGCAATGGACAGACCGGTTTCACCGTCCGGCGCGGTACGCACCGCGAATCCCGCGCGTTCAACGGCCCCCGTCAGCAGCCGCCGCTGGGTTGGATCATCATCAATAATCAGGACTGTCTTAGCCATCGTGTTTACCCTGTCACCTGACCAGCCATCATCCGGGCTGGTTCATTCTGCTACGCCCCGATATGGCACAGCGGGATGAGGGTATGGTTGAAGGCGTCCGGCAAATTTAATGGAAATTGCCACGACCCCCGGGCCGGGTCCGTCCGCAGGGCCAGACCCCAGCGGATCAGAGCGGTCAGATCGTCTGTCGGGGCCACCCAGACGGGCGGCCCCGGTCACGGAGATCAGATGCGCTCGATGATGATGGCCGGGGCCATGCCACCCGCGGCGCACATGGTGACCAGCCCATAGCGCCCGCCAGAACGTTCCAGCTCATCAAGCGCGGTGCCAATCAGGATCGATCCGGTGGCGCCGATGGGATGGCCCAGGGCCATCGCACCGCCATTGATGTTGACCTTCTCCCGGTCGAGCCTGAGGTCGCGAATGAATTTCTCCGCTACCACTGAAAACGCTTCATTGATCTCATACACATCAATGTCATCCGTCGTCAGGCCGGCTTTTTCGAGCACCTTGCGCGCGGCCGGGACCGGCGCATTGAGCATCAGGGTCGGGCAGTCACCCATATTCGCCGTAGCCACGATGCGGGCCCTGGGCGTCCAGCCATTGGCCTGAACCGCCCCCTCTGAGGCCAGCAGCAGTGCCGCGGCGCCATCCACCACGCCGGAGGAGTTGCCGGCATGATGGACATGCTGGATCGCACCCTCAAGCTGGGGGTATTTTTTCTCAATCATGTTTCCATAGGTGGTGCCCTGTTCGTCGACCGGGATCCCCCAGAACATGTTGAACACGGTTTTGAGACCGCTCAGGCTCTCCATGCTCGTGCCCGGACGGGGAAACTCTTCCTTGTCCAGCGCCAGGGTGCCATCGCGATTGTAGACCGGGACCAGGGCCTTGTCGAAACGCCCCTCCTCGATCGCCGAAAGATAGTGAATATCATTGGTTGCTTTGCCATCCACTACCTTGCGGTACGGGGTTTCGAGAAAACCATACTCGTTGGTCCGCGCGTATAC
>CAJXMY010000271.1 GCA_913056435.1 uncultured Hyphomonadaceae bacterium
TACCGCAGACAACAGCCCGTCAGCAAAGGGGAAGAAGGCATCAGACGCGGCGACGCAGCCCTGCGTGCGGACCGTGTCCCAACCTTCTTTTTCTGCCGCGTCCTCCGCTTTCCGGGCAGCGATCCGGGCACTGTCAATCCGGCTCATCTGACCCGCGCCGATCCCCACCGTTGCGCCGTCGCGGGCATAGACGATGGTGTTGGATTTCACATGCTTGGCCACCCGCCAGGCAAAGAGCAGATCTTCCATCTGGCCCGGGGTCGGCGCGACCTTGGTCACGATCTTCAGATCGTCCAGGCCGATACGTCCAAAATCCCGGTCTTGAACCAGCAGCCCGCCGGCCAGCGTCTTAACCGTACGCCCCGGGGCGGCGGGGTCCGGCAGCCCCTCTGTCAGCAGCAAGCGGAGATTCTTCTTTTTCGCAAAAATCGACAGGGCGGCGTCATCCGCCCCCGGCGCGATCACCACTTCGGTAAAAATAGCTGAAATCGCCTCCGCGGCGGCCGCATTGAGGGGGCGGTTCAGCGCCACGATCCCGCCAAAGGCCGAGGTCGAATCGCAGGCGAGCGCAGCCTCATACGCGCTGAGCAAGTCATCGGCCTGCGCCACACCGCACGGATTGGCGTGTTTGATAATGGCCACGGCTGGCCGGTCGCTGCCGAGCTCGCCAATCAACTCATAGGCCGCATCCGTATCATTCAGATTGTTGTAGGACAGCGCCTTGCCCTGAACCTGCCGGGCCGTGGCCACGCCGGGCCGAGCGTCCCCATTCACATAAAAGGCCGCGCTCTGATGGGGATTCTCACCATAACGCAGTTTTTCCTGAAGGCCGCCACCAAAGGCAATCCAGTCGGGTGCCGTCTCGCCCAGCTGACCCGCATACCATTGTGAAATCGCCGCATCATAGGCCGCCGTACGCGCATAGGTCTTGGCAGCAAGAGCGCGGCTGGTCGCGCGGGACACTTTGCCGTCCTGATCGGCCATCTCGGTCAGGACCCGGTCGAGATCAGCTGCATCCGTGCAGACTGACACAAAATCACCGTTCTTGGCCGCCGCACGCAACATGGCGGGGCCGCCAATATCGATATTCTCGATACAGTCCTCGAAGCCTGCCCCGGCCGCCAGCGTCGCCTCGAAGGGATAGAGATTGATGTAGACCAGATCGATGGGGACGATCCCATGGCGCTGCGCATCCGCGACATGGTCGGGATTGTCTCGCAGATAGAGCAGCCCACCGTGCACCGCGGGGTGGAGGGTCTTGACCCGCCCATCCATCATTTCCGGATAGCCTGTGAGGTCTGCGACATCGCGCACCTCGAGGCCGGCCTCTTTCAGGGCCCGGGCGGTTCCCCCGGTCGACAGCAGTTCGACCCCCTGAGACGCCAGTTTCCGGGCCCGCTCAACCAGACCGGTCTTGTCAGAGACAGAGATCAGCGCACGACGGATTTGGGTGGCGGTCATAGCATACCTTTCAGTGCGGCTGTGGGACGACCTGCTCCGCTTATCACGAGTCCGGATACGATCAACTCTGCGGGATGGATTATCCCCGCAGGAAGGCCCAGCGAATGCAGTTGGGCGGACGGGCCCCATCGGAATTCGGCTCGGCCAACCCGGTCAAGACAATCTGCTGGCTGCGTTCGACGATGCCCCGCGCCAGATAGATGGAGTCCTCAAGTTGCACCGCCGCGTGGCTGGACTTGAAACGCCAGACGGGGCCAAAGTCACTGATCAGCTGGAAGCCATCCCCGGTCGCGCTGGCCCTCACCGTGGGGTGGAGGTGGAACCGGATCGCGAACGCGATCGGGGTGTCGTCCTCCGCGGTCCCGGCCGAGACAGGGCGCGCCAAGGAATCCTCGCCCGTCAGACGATCCCCGTTGCCGGCCATAAACAGACGCCGCCGGTGAAGAAAGCCATGACTGGCCTTGTAGCCGCCATGCTGGGCATCGAGCCAGATCTCCTCTTCTTCCTCGAGCCGCTTGGCCGAAATACCCTCCGGACCAATGGGATATAACAGGCGGGTTTCCTCATTGGTGACAAACCGACAGGCATCCTGATCCCCAATCATCAGGGTCGAATGCGCACTGGTCCGACGCACCGCTTCCTGAAAATCAAGATCGACCTCCGCGCTCCATCCGCAACTCGTGACCAGACGCGCGTCGCCATCATGCAACTCGAAACCCAGCGCGCCACAATGTGCCGCGTCGCCATAGGGCTGGGCCGGCGCAGACCCTGCATCGAGGACAAGCCAGGTCTTTTGCTTAACCAGCTTGTGGAACCCCGATTTCGGCGCCACCATGAACCGGCGCGGGGGGGTGTCGAGCTGGTCCAGAACGGCGGCCACGGCGTCCGGCCAGCTCTCATCTCCGTCATGAAACGGGGGCAAGGCCCCATCTCCACAATGAAAAAAGGCCACCATCCCTCCAGCCCGCTCGATCCACCGCGTGAGGAAGTCGGGCACCTCACGCTCGCTGCGGGTGAGAAGATCCTTCAGCGTGATCAGGTCAGCGAGGCACCGCAGACCGCGGGTCGGGGCCCGGCTGACATGGCCCCCATCGGGAAAGAACTGCGCCGTACATTCGGCCTCAAGGCCGTCCAGCGCCTCGCTGAGCCCCCGGCCATGATCGAGACAGAGCGCATTGGCCACGCGCAGCGCCAGCCCCCGCCAGCGCACCACGGGGTCCGTCTCATCATCAATGAGCGCGGAAATATGGCGGATCTGGCGGCTCAGCGTATCGAGCCGCTGATCCAGAACCTCGGCATCCCCATGCTCAAACAGCGCGGCACCACAGCGCATCCAGTTCCAGACCCGGTCCGCTGCGCAGCCCGGTCGCCATGAAAAGCCATCAAACCGGCCGAAATTGCGAATCCAGTCATCCACCAGAAAGCGCGCACGGTCTGCGCCCGCCTCCCCCTGTGTCAGCAAATCCGTCAGCCAGTCGAACCGGTGTAACCGGTCGGCATAGTGGCGGGACGGAAGCGGCACATCCCAAGGGGGCACCCCGCCTTCCGGGACACAGCGATCCATGCCGATCCGCCAGACCCCCTTCATCACCA
>CAJXMY010000272.1 GCA_913056435.1 uncultured Hyphomonadaceae bacterium
TCATTCCTTCCCGGATGCGGCCCGCCTCGCCTCGGTCTGCCCGGGCGGCGTGCCTCGTCCGTGTCCGGAAGCCGTCTCGGCGGCGGATATCGGGACCTTCCTGATCAACTATCGTAACGAGCCCGTGGGCTACCGTGTCTATGATCCGAACAAGATCGGGCCCGACAATAAGCGGGGTTCCCAGGCCGACGGGCCGGCCGGTGATCTGGCCTTTGCTTTGCAGACCCGGACCGACCGTGTGATGCGGGAGTTCAACACCAGGGTTGGGGCGAGTCCCTATCCTGAACTGACCGGCGATATCCGCGACGGTGACCCATTCACGCCCATCATGCGGGCCAACGCAGGCGACCTCATCAAGGTTCGCATGCAGGGTGGCGCGCACGAACACGAGCACGGTGCGGCGCTGAGTGGTGTGAAATGGCTTGAAGGCGGTGCTGCCTTTGGGTCCGCACCAAACAGCGGCTGGAAATCCAGCATGCAGGTTGCCCTGTCTGAGAAAGCCTCCTTTGCGACGTCAATCTTCGGCGATGTCGACCAGGCGCGGGATGTCTCTGACTATCTCTACGTCTGGGATGCGTCGCAGGAAGGGTTCTGGACGGGCACCTGGGGGGTTCTGCGTTCCTATGATCGGGAACAAAGCGATCTTGCCTCCCTGCCGAACAATCCCCGGTCACGTGCAATTTCGATTGCCAATCGCCGGGAGTTCAACGGCGTCTGCCCTGTGGATGCAGAAGTGGTCAGCTATGACATTTCGGCGGTCGCCGTGAATGATGTCACCAGCGCACCGGCCGATGTGTCCATTATTCCTTCCGATTATACTGCCGCCATGCATGTCGGGGCCATGCCCGACGCGGATGGTGGGACGCTGCTGTACAACACACGCGGCCAGCGCCTGAACAATGGTGAACAAGGCCCGCTGCATGATCCGACCGCTCTGGTCTATGTCCCGACCGAGGACCTGCAGAAGGATATTGTATCGCCTGTGGACCGCAGCATGTGTCGCGACAGCCGCGGCGGTGTGGCCAACCCACGCTGCCCGGTCAAAGTGGCCGAGGACTACACCTTCGAACCTCTGGTCCTGCGTGTGAATGCCGGCCAGTGCCTCGAGGTCACCGTTCGTAACCGCCTCCCTGAGGTGGTGCCGGATCTCGCCTCCTTTGTGACCCAACACTATACGGTCATCCGGGACCGCGAGAATCCAAACGGTCCGACGACCTTCAACAACAATCTTATCCGCGCCTCGAGCCATGTCGGCTTCCACACACAGCTGATGGAATATGACATCTCGCGGGATGACGGCATGAACGTTGGGATCAACCCGGTTCAGACTGTCGCGCCGGGGGCTTCAAGAACCTATCGCTACTATGCGGGCGATCTGGAGCTTGGTCCTCGTGCGGGCAATCCAGGCTTTGGGGCTCTGAATGGGGACAGGTTCGACCTCGTCGCCAATCCGGTGGAATTTGGTGCCGCACCAATCACCCCGGCAGATCCGATTAAGCAGGGCCAGAAAGGCCTCTTCGGACAGGCCCACATCCTGCCCGCCGGATCGACCTTTGTTGCCGACCCTGGAACGCGCGTTCAGGGCACGGTGACGCTGGCCGACGGGGAGACCACCTTCCGTGACTTCGCCATGGTGTTCCACAAGGCCGTGAACCTGCGCTATCGGGATGGGTCGCCTGTGCCGAACATTGCAGGGGAGGGCTTCGGTGTGCCCGAAGACGCCCACGATGCCGGTGCTTCTGCGATCAACTATAAGGCTGAGCCTCTCTGGTTCCGCTTCGGCTTCGACTCCGGAGCTGACTGGGGTATGGGCGGTGGCCACGGGCCTGAAGAGGCCGGTGCGGAGCATGAAGAGGCCGGTGCGGAGCATGAAGAGGCCGGCGGGGAGATAGATGCCGGCATGTTCGGTGACCTTGTCCATGCCGACCCGTCCGAGGCAGGCCTGGCCACCATCCCGGATATGTATCGGGCCTACTCGAACAGCCTGACCGGCGGTGATCCGGAGACGCCGATCTATAATGCGGCGCCCGGTGAGGAGATGCGCTTCCGCGTGACAATGCCGGCCGGTTATGCCCGCGGCACCACGCTGGGGATCATCGGCCATAACTGGACGGATATGCCCTTCATCACCAAGGATTATCCGTCGGATACGATGGCCTATTCTCCAAGCCAGCGTCAGACCTCGACCCAGGACAACATTCTGCCGCCGGCAGCCTGGAACATCCTGACCACGGCTGGTGGACCGATGAAAGTCTCTGGTGACTACCTCTACCGTGACCTCGCTTCCTTCGGGAACCAGAACGGTCTGTGGGGCATCGTCCGGGTGGAGGGAACACCGGTTGAAACACCGGCTCCGGCGACCGTCGAACCTGTCTCGGGTGGGACAACCACGGAGGCCGAGACCCCGGAAACTACCGAGGAAGCCGCTCCGGTGGTGGAGGAGGAACCGGCCGTCGGTTTGTCTTTGCAGCACACAGAATTGCCGCTCCATGCGGTGCAGTTCCACCCGGAGAGTGTTTTGACGCCGGGTGGGCGGGATCTGCTGAAGGCCTGGTTGGATACCCTGTGAAAATGAAAAAGGCACCCGAAGGTGCCCTTTTCAAATGTGGTGTCGGAGATGGGGTCAGTTGCCCAACTTCTCCATTTCGGCTTCGAAGGTCTCCTTGAAGCGCTCGTAGTTGTACTCGGCCATGATGCGCTCGTCCTCGGAAATTTTCTCGTTGTACTTCGAGGCGAACTTCTCGCCGCTGAGCTCGAGGGCGCTGGCGAGGCCCACGATCCCCGGGAGGTTCAGGGTGCCCGAGCGCATCCCGCGCTCGTGGCCGCCACCCTCGAGCAGGGGGGCGAGGCGCACCCTCGGGCCCTTGCGGCGGGCGAAGAGCACTCCGACCCCCGGGGGGCCGTGGAACTTGTGGGCCGAGAGGGAGAGCAGGTCGATGTGCATGGCCTCCACGTCGAGGGGCAGCTTGCCGGCTGTCTGGGTCGCGTCGGTGTGGAACAGCACTCCACGCTCGCGGCAGCGGGCGCCGATCTCCCC
>CAJXMY010000273.1 GCA_913056435.1 uncultured Hyphomonadaceae bacterium
CCGGCGCAGTGCAGGCGACCGGCTGCGGGCGGCGCGCGAGGGCCAGGGACTGTCCCTGAAAGACGTGGCCACGAAGACCTTGCAGTCGCCTGAATTGCTCGAGGCTCTGGAAACCATGCAGACCTCTGCTCTGACGCCGAAAGTCGTGCGTCTGTATGCCCGCACCTATGCGCGGACCCTCGGGCTGCCCGAAGTCGAGATCGCCGATGGCTTTGCGCCACCGCTGGAACAGCCCGCCACTGAGACCTCTCTGGGGACACCGATCCCGCCTGTTCACAGGCGAGGCGTGTCAGCGCTGGTCCCGCTGGCGGGAGGGGGCGCGGCATTGGCCCTGGTCATCTGGGTGGCCCTGATCCTGCCCGGACCGCGGACCACCGGGGTTCAGGCACCGGTGGCCAGCAAGGTCCGCACCCTCCCGATACGCTCTGACATTCCGATGAACGGGACAGCCGTTTCGGGACCGGAACTGGGCATACATGCCCTGAGACCCGCCATGATAGAGGTCCGGGCCTCGGATGGCACCGTGTTCCGGAACCGCCGGATGATGGCGGGTGAGGTCTATTATCCAAGGCTGGGGTCAGGATGGACCATCACCGTTCAGGATGCCGGCGCGTTTGAATGGCGGCTGGATGATCTGGCTGTCGGCGTGCTCGGCGACTCCGGCCTGCCGGCTTACGGGGTCAGCGTCGATGAGGCGCTGCACCAGAGCCTGCAATCGCTCTCGGATGCCATGGCTGAAACGGGGGAGACCCGGCAGACCCGTCGCTAGACCAACCCAGTCGGTTGGAAGCTCGATCAGTCGGCTGTTATGCGACAGGTGGGCGCGCAGTCATAGTCATAGCCTTGGCCCGCCCGGTTGACGCGAACCAGCTCCGACGCGTTCCGCGCCACCATGATGTCGGCGGCGTAAAGAGACCGTCCGTCGCGATCCAGAACCAGAAGATTGGTCTTGCCCGGCGCCTTGCCGGTCACCAGCAGGAGGTGCTCGTCATGGACGGCAACATCAGCGATTTCGGGGTCACCGATAACCACGCTCGCCGCCTCGCCGCGAAGCCTCAGAGGTTCCGTCATTCCCGGTTCAACCAGAAACCGCTCGGCGCTGGCGGTTCCAGCCATCAAACAGGCGGTGAGCGCGGCGGCGGCCATTTGCAGGGCGTGGGTCATCAGGACCTCCTCAAGGGGTTCATAAGAACAGTGCGCGAAAGAAGTTATCCGAGTCCTAAGATCAGCCTTCAGGTTTTTGGAAGACGCCCTGCAGGGCGCCGCGGGCTCTGGTCGGTCGGGGCGATCTGGGCGGGTTAAGAAATGCTTTCGATGTCCTGCGAAACTTTTTGGTCCAATTTACGTGACCTTCAGCAAGACCGGCTATCCATGGTGATGTTCCAGAGGGCAAACCGACGGACGACACAAAAACGAAGGCATAGTGGGAGTTTCCAATGCGTAATTTTTTCAAGAATGAGTCCGGTGCCACGGCAATCGAATATGGTCTGATCGCAGCTCTGATCGCTGTTGCGATCATCGGTGCTGTCACGTCTCTGGGCAGCCAGACGACAGACACCTTTACCGCTGTTTCAGATGGCATGGCCGCCGCTGTTCAGTAAGGATCTGACGTGAATCTTCACGTATAGTTCAGGAAAGCCGTCGGGTCGTCCGGCGGCTTTTTTGTGTTCGGAGCGAACAGATTTTTAAGTCTTGCTCGTGAAGCTGCAGTCCGAAATGGATGACAAGATGATTGCAAGCCCCTTTCTCCTGGCGTTTGTGCTGCTGTGCGGCTTTGCGGCGATCCGGGACCTCAACACCCTGACCATTCCGAACTGGCTCAATGGCTGGCTGGCCTTTCTGTTCCTGCCGGTCTGTCTTCTCGTTCTGCCCGGCTGGGAGGTGTTTGGGGCCCATCTGCTCACAGGGGTCACGGCACTGGTCCTGACCTTCGCCCTGTTTTCCCTCGGCGTGTTTGGCGGCGGGGATGCCAAAATGATCCCAGCGGTCCTGCTCTGGGTCGGGCCGGCGCCCCTGCCGGCCTTCCTGCAGATCACAGCGATTTCCGGCGGGGTGCTGACGCTGGTGCTGATCGGTCTGCGATCGTGGGTGCCCCAGCCCGGCGCGCCGGGTTTTGCCTATGAAGCCCTCCGGCCGGGCGCTGGTGTGCCCTATGGTGTCGCCATCGCCATCGGGGCGGTGCTGACTTTGCCCGGATCCCTTTTGTTTCAACAGATCTGACTCAAATCACCAGCCCGGATTAACTATGCTTTAGGGCGGCGGTGCAACACTTGGGGTCAATTACCATCCCGGATGTCTGCGGATCCGAAATCTGAGGGATTTCAAATGTCACCTTTGCGACTGGTCATTCTTGCGGTTGCTGCGGCCGCGGCCATTATGGCCGCGCTGCTCGTGCGCAACCTTGCGGCGCCCACAGCCGGGAGCAACACCGCTGCGCCCGTCGAACGGATTGTCGAAGTTGAAGTCGACCAGGTCAAAGTCCTTGTCGCGGCGACCGATCTGCCCATCGGCCATCAGCTGTCGCCCGAGGATCTCAACTGGGTGTCCTGGCCTGAGCGAACAGTCACCCCTGACTATTACACTGAAGAAGCCCAGCGTGATGCGCTGGCCGAGCTGACGGGCAGTGTCGTGCGGAGCCCGCTGTACCGGGGAGAACCCCTGATGCCGCAAAAAGTGGTTGGAAGAGGGGAGACGGGGGTGATGGCTGCTCTGCTGGATCCCGGCTTGCGGGCGGTTTCCGTTGAAATTGCACCCGAAACCGCTTCGGCAGGGTTCATTCTGCCCGATGACCGCGTCGATGTGATGGTCCATCTTCTGCTGCGACACCAGGGCGTCGCGGATCTGCTCGTCGGAGATCATCGGGTCGATCGTGCGGACGATCGCGCCCGACCACCGGGCGATCTGATCCTTGTCGGCCCCGGGCATGCCGAGCATCTCGGAGATCACGTCGAACGGCAGCGGGAAGGCGAGCTCCGTCACGACGTCGGTCGTGCCCTGGTCGGCCATGCGGTC
>CAJXMY010000274.1 GCA_913056435.1 uncultured Hyphomonadaceae bacterium
AGGGTTTGAATCAGGGGTTTCGTGACGTCGCCGCCCTCATCGACTGCCTCGAGGAGGCCCAAAGAACCGGGCTCGATCCAGGAAGTGATGTCGTCCTTTCCAGTTTCAGTGAACGCCGTCGTTTCGATGGCCTGAGTACCGCCCTTGCTTTGGACAGCCTTGACCGACTGTTTTCAAATGACAGCATGCTTACCAAACCGTTTCGAGCTGCGGGGCTTCTGGTCGCGCAAAGGTTTGCTCCGCTTCGGCGTTTTCTGGCCCGCAAGGCCAGCGCTACCGAAGACGGCGTTCCGGGTCCGATGAGAGGCTGGTAGGCTGGTTCAACCAGAGGGCTCCAGTGTTGTAGAGGTCCAGAAATGTCTGCGTCGAGGCCTGCGCGGCCGTTGCCGCCAGACGAGCAACCATGCGCCGACCCGCCGCTCGCAGCAGGCAGGCGACGCCGAGAAATGGAATGCAGCTCCACCACACAAGGAAAAAGCTGCTCAGGACACCGCCCAGAAGCAGCAGGTCGCAGGTGAGATTGATGCCGCGTATCCAGGTGATATAACGGGCGCCGATGGGCTTGAGTCTGTCCAGTTTCCTGTAAAGAAAATCTGCATCCAGAACCCAGGTTTGGTCGGGTGACATGTTAAAAAGGACGGCGCCTCGCGGAGCTTCTCCGTCGGTACTGGTTCGCAATGCGGGTGCGCCCATCGTTGTCACTCCTTCTTTAGGAGAGACTAGACCCTAAGCTTGAATGAGGGGCTTACCCTTTTGACGGAATTTCAGCTTTTATGGACAGGGCATGCAAACCACAGTCGAATTCCTGCGACAAAGCCCCCATCACGGCGCGTTGACGTGCCACTCTGGTCAGCCCCGTGAAGGCGTCGGACGTAAGCTCCACCTTAAAATGCGTTTCGCCTTCGGGCCTGGCCCCGGCATGACCTGCATGACGGGCGCTCTCGTCCGTGACACTAAGGGTCACGGGTGCAAATGTTTTTGTCAGCTTGTCGCGGATCCGTTGCTGCCGTGATTTCATTGCTGGCCTCTTTCTGCCGAACACCTTATGTAATGCCGATAATGAGCAAGCAATACACCTATCGTCCAAAGTTCACCGACATTCGCGTAAAACCTCCTGCCGAGGATGCCTCCAGGGCCAAGGCTCAGCGGGAACGGGTTTGTGAGCATGATGGATGCGACCTAGCTGGTGAACACCCTGCGCCGATGCGCTTCGGTGATGGAAAGCATTGGTTCTGCAAGCAGCATGCGGGCGAATATAATCGGTCCTTCAATTTCTTCGAAACCATGACCGAAGAGCAGATGAAGGCCTTTCAGGAAAATGCCCGATATGGGTTCAGCCCGACCTGGAAAATGGGGTCAGGTCCGATGGGCAATGCAAAGGCCGCTAAGTCAGGCGACCCCCGCACCTGGCGGGGGGCGGATTTTTTTGGCGATGCCGAAGCTGCGCGGGCGGCGCGGCGGGAAAATCGCGGCGCGACAGGTGTGGCCAAGCGCGCTCTGGCGGAACTCGACCTTGGTGCTTCGGCGAAGCCCGGGGAGATCCGGGCGCGCTATGCTGAATATGTTCGACGTTTCCACCCGGATTCGAATAAGGGTGACCGGTCTTCTGAGGAGAAGCTGGCGCGCGTGATTCGAGCCGGGAAAACGCTGAAAGCGGCAGGCTTGATGAAGGACGAACCGGGCAGATAGGCATATGGCGGCAGGATGACCGATACACCGAAGCTGTCCTATGCCGATTATTTCGATCATCCCTTCAAGCGGCGGATGGTGCGCACAATAGAGCGCCTGTCTGGCCAGGGTGTATTGCAGGCCCTTTACGAACAATATCGAACCGACGCCGCAGAAGAGCCCTTCTTTGCCGCCGCGATCCGGCTGCTGCAGCTGGACGTGCAATTCAGTTCCGCCCGGCTTTCCGAGATACCGGGTACCGGGCCACTGGTGGTGGTGGCTAACCATCCATTCGGGGTTCTGGACGGACTTATGATTGCGTGGCTGGTCTCCCTGCGCCGGACCGATTTCAAGATTTTGACCAATGCGGTGCTTGATGGGGCGCCAGAAGCGCGGGAATGGATCCTTCCTATCGATTTTGGGGGGACGCGGGCTGCGCAGCAGACCAATATTGCGACCCGTGCGGAGAGCCTCAGCCGTCTGGAGGCGGGAGGCTGCATTATCGTTTTTCCTGCGGGGGGCGTGTCGACCTCGCCGAGGCCTTTTGCCGGTTTGGCGGTCGACGACACCTGGAAGCCATTCACGTCAAAGCTGATCACGCGGTCCGGGGCGTCAGTGACGCCCATCTACTTTGAAGGTCAGAATTCCCGCCTGTTCCAATGGGCCAGTCATGTCAGTCTGGAACTTCGGCTGGCGTTGGTCTTTCGGGAGGTCAAACGGCGTATTGGGACGGCGCTGCAGGTGCATATTGGCGAAACCCTTCCGCCAGATGTGCTGAGGGCGGCCGGCCGGCGAAATGATCTCATGGCTTTCCTTCGGCGACAGACCTATGGAATGGCGCCTGCGGACCTTCAGCCGCGAATTGCGGTGGCAGAGGCCCGGTTTGAGGCGAACAAGCCGCGCATTTTTCACTAAACGGAGCTGGCCCTCTTGCCAGACATGTCCAAACACGGTTTGAACCGCGACAGCTCAGGAGGCTGATAAGCAATGGCGGGTGTTGTGGTGATCGGGGCCCAGTGGGGCGACGAGGGCAAAGGAAAAATTGTCGACTGGTTGTCTCACAGAGCCGATGTCGTCGCGCGGTTTCAGGGTGGGCACAATGCGGGCCATACGCTGGTCATCAATGGTCGGACTTACAAGCTGAATCTGCTTCCCTCCGGGGTGGTGCGGGGCGGGAAGCTGTCTGTGATCGGAAACGGGGTTGTCGTGGATCCCTGGCAACTCCTCGCAGAGATCGACGCCATGCGCGAAAGTGGTGTGGCTCTGACCTCTGACGATCTTCTGGTCGCTGAAACGGCCTGCTTGATCTTGCCCTGGCATAAAGATCTGGACGCGGCACGC
>CAJXMY010000275.1 GCA_913056435.1 uncultured Hyphomonadaceae bacterium
GAAGACGCCCACGGCGCCGTCGCTCCATCCCGCGACTAAAGCGCCGCCCCCGGGCTTGACCGCGAGCGCGACGACGCGCGCCCTCCCCTCGCCGCCGCCGCCGAATACGCCGCGCGCCTCCCCCGCGTCCACGCCCGCGACGACGCGTCTTCCCACCGACCTCGAGCGGAGCCTCGTCGCCCGCGGCGCGGCCTCGCCGACCGGAGCGGGGCCCAGATAGCGGAAGCGCAGGGTTTCGGGCGTCTGCCCGGCATAGCCCAGTGCGGCTGCCGCGGCGGCGGAGATTTCCATGTCGCCCATGCCGTAAAAGGGACCACGGTCATTGACCCGTACCACCACGTCCTGACCGGTGCGGTCATTTGTGATGTGCACGAGGCTCGGCAATGGCAGGGTCGGGTGCGCCGCGGTCATGGCGCTGGCTTTGTAGGTCTCCCCATTCGCGGTGGGCTGGCCTTCATAGCCATCAGGATAGACGCCGACCAGGCCGGTTTGTTCTTCTGGATGGGCCCCCGGACGGGCCACCACTGAGGACACCTGCGCCGGGATGGATGCCGGCTGGCTGGCGGTGGTCACAGGGGACAAAAGGGGCTGAGAGGGCCGCAGGCCCTGCGCGCCCGGTAAGACCGTGACGGGGTGCGGGGCTGTGGACACGGACGCCGCGAAGGGGTCCGTCGTCAGGCTGGCAAACTGAGCAGGTGCGCTTGGTGCGGCGGTGACCCGGACGGGGCTTGTGGCAAGATCAAATGATTCTGCAATCACCGGCTCATCCGTCAGGATGGGCCCCTGTGTGACGGGCTCGTGCACCGGGCGTCCAGCGTCTTGGCGGGCCGGTAAGGTCGCGGCGCTCACACGCGGTTCCGGCCGGGAGGTGTCCATGCCTGCGGCTGTCCCGGGATAGCGGAACATGATCCGTGCTGTTGCGACATCTTCAATACGTTTCTCCACCGGCGCGGTCGCTGGGGCCGGACCGCTGCCGCGGTAAACAATAGCGGACCCTGAAACGGGGCGGGCGTGCGCTGCACCTGAAACCAGAATAAGACTGGCTGCGATAAGCGAAATAGACGTCTTTGCGAAAACCATCACGATCGTTCCTGTTGCCTTTGGTATCCCTGACTCTCACGGTCCTTGGGACGCTCTTCTTCATATTCGATTATCCATAGCCAAACATGCTGCACATCAGGTGAATGAATTCGGAAAATCCAACGGCTCAGCTTTACTCCTCATTCATTTTCATGCCCTGATTTCGGCAATTTCAGGGCAAGGCTTGCATTTCTGGTCGGACTGAGAGACAGAGATCAACGCTGCGGAGGAGTGGCAGAGCGGTTGAATGCGGCGGTCTTGAAAACCGTTGAGCTCGCAAGAGTTCCGGGGGTTCGAATCCCTCCTCCTCCGCCATACCGGCACCGAATGAAGGAAACTCGGCGCAGGCGGTGGCAGGCGAACTGACCCGCGGGGGTCGCGGCTCAACTTGACGTTTTTTTGGACACTTAGCGCCGGCGGACGGCGCCGGATTTAATCCGGCTTATGTAATTCTGAAAAAGCTCGCAGACGAGCAATGTCCGGGATCTCAACCTGACGGTATTTCCGAATTATCAGCGCATTCTGCTCAAGGACAGCCAAATGGCGATTCAGAGCCTGGCGTCCAACGCCGAAGAAACTGGCCAGTTCGGACTGGCTGCACGAGAACGAATAACCACGGGTGGCGACATTTTGAGGTAACATTTGCAAAAACAGTCTCGCGACTTTCTTTTCTTCGGAACTCAGTTGGACGGTCCAGACCCAGTGCAAGATTTCCTGAACCATCCGCCCCGTGTCTAAAAAGGCATTGCGATAAAGCTGAGGCCACTCATCCGCAACACTTAAGAGGGCAGATTTCGGCAAGGCGATGAACTCCGTGCCGGCGGCGGCCCAGTGGTCCTGACGGACCCGCAACCCTGAGAATACCTGAACCCAGCCAAACCAGTTTCCTTCGCCCTGGCGGGCGAGCTGAAGCTCCCGGCCCTCTTCCGATTGCCCTAGAAGGTAACTGTAACCCTTGATCACATGCCGCGCAAAGGATGTGCATTCCCCCGAGGCGATCAAGACGGAGGACCTGTCATATCGCTCAAGAACCGCGCCTTCCGAGAGCTTTTCGCCCAAATGATCAGGTAATCCCCTGAAAACCGCGGAGGCATTCATCGCGTCCCGTGTTTTTGAAATAAGGGTCCTTCGATCCAAACCGACCTCTAAATTTTTTGGTTTGTCGCCTCCGCGACAGTTTCCCGCCCAAAACCATGTTTGAACAATAACTAATGGCGTAGGAAATGCCAGTTTTTTTTGGGGAGGAAATAATGAACACGATCACAATAAGGTCGCTGTCGATGGGCGTTGCGACCCTCGCACTTTTGTCAAGTGGGCCGGCTATAGCCCAGGCGGCGGATGGCGACTCGGACGCCGACACTCGCCTGAAGCGGCTCGGTGCAATTACCGTCACGGCGCAGAAGCGCGAGGAGAATATTCAAGACGTTCCGATTTCGATTACGGCTTTGACCGGTGAAGACCTTGAGGTGCGCGGCCTTACCGACATCACGGATGTCGCCCAGTCGATCCCAAATTTCGATATGCCTTCGTCGAATAACTCACGCAACGTGTCGGTCCGTATCCGAGGTATTGGATCAACGGGCACCAATCCAGGCATTGAATCCAGCGTTGGCCTGTTTCTCGATGGCCTTTACCAGCCCACCGGCGCAATGGCATTTGGCGAACTGGGCGACATTCAGTCGATCGAGGTGCTTCGCGGACCCCAGGGCACGCTTTACGGACGTAACACGCCAGTCGGGGCTCTCAATGTCACAACCCGTAAGCCATCTTTCGACCCGGAAGCGCTCTTAAGAGTCGGGGCCGGCGATTATAATCATTCTTGGCTGAACGGTTACCTCGGAGGCTCGCTTGTCGACGGAAAGGTCGCGGGGCGTCTAACGGCCTATTATCGCGACCGTGGCGGGGATGAGGGCAACACACTCACC
>CAJXMY010000276.1 GCA_913056435.1 uncultured Hyphomonadaceae bacterium
GGTTTCTGTTCGCTGGCTTCCTGCCGCCGAAGCAGAGCGCCCGCCGGGCGGCGCTGGCCGGTCTGGCCGCGGTGCCGGCGACGCTGATCTTCTATGAGTCGGCCAGCCGGCTCGCCGCGTCCCTGTCTGATATGGCCGACATGCTGGGCGCGCAGCGGCCTGCGGCCGTGGCCCGGGAGCTGACGAAATTATTCGAGGAAACCCGACGGGCGCCACTGGGCCAGCTGAAGGATCACTATCTGGCAGAGGGCCCGCCAAAGGGGGAGATTGTTCTTCTGGTCGGCCCGCCAGTGGCGGCGCCGACGGGTGAGACCGACCTTGAATCGGCGCTTGTCGAGGCCCTCAGGACCCAGAGTGTCAAGGCGGCCTCGGCGGAGGTCGCCGAGGCCCTTGGCCTGCCACGCCGGCAGGTCTACCAGAAAGCCCTCGCGCTGCGGGAGACGCAGGATTAATCGACGGAGGCGGCGGCGCGCTGAGCGTCGTGGACGCCGGGCAGAGGAGCTTGCCGCTGTTTGGTTGCAGCTAAAAGGCTATCGCATTCTGGCCCGGCGCGCGCGGCCGGGTCCGGCTGAGATCGATCTTATTGCCCGACGGGGGCAAATGATCGTCTTTGTTGAGGTGAAGCAGCGGGGCGATCCCATGCAAGCCCGCCTGGCCGTGTCGCCGGCCAGCTGGCGGCGTTTTTCAGCGGCGGCGGAGCTTTGGATCGCGCCGCGGGCCGCGCTGGCAAATCTGGACTGGCGATACGATCTGATTGTGATATCTCCGTGGCGCTGGCCACAGCATTTTCGGGATTACTGGCGGCCCTAATCTCGCCAAAAGCCCGGCCTAGGGCGTTTGCTGAAGCTGATGAAGAAGGAAGAAATCATGTCACGGTCACTGTCTGGAGCGATTGCCCTGCTTGGCAGCCTGTCAATTCTGGCCTCATGTGCCGCGGCTGCGGTTGGTGCGGCCGGCGTGACTGCGGTGAGCCTGAATCAGGAGAGAACGCTGGGCGAGGCCGTTGATGATGCGGCCTTGTCGACCGACATCAAATCACGCCTGCTGGCCAATGGAGGTCTGGGAGAGGTGGATGTCGAGGTGTCCGGCCGGCTGGTGCTGCTGACCGGGCGGGTGGCCTTCCCGGAACTTCGGGTCAAGGCCGAGGACCTCGCCTGGGCGTCTGAAATGACCCGTGATGTCGCGAATGAAATCCAGATTGAGGCCCCCGGCGGCTTTGCGAAGAATGCGACAGACGAGCTGATATCGGCCCGGGTTCGCGCCCGGCTTCTTGGGTCCAGCTCGGTGAAGGCGTCCAATATCAATGTCGAAACCTATGACGGGGTTGTTTATCTGATGGGCGTCGCCCGTAATGAGCGGGAACTGACCCGGGCTGCCGAGGAGGCCAGCGTCGCCCGCGGCGTGCGTCAGGTCGTGTCCTATATCCGCCTCCGTGACAGCCGCGGAGACATCGTGCCCTACACGCCGCAGGATCCGGCGCCCTATGATCCCGATGAGCTGGCAGGTGGTCCCGGGCGTTAGACCGGTCCGGGCCGTCCTCCGCGCCGGGTGCGCGTCCCCCCCCCGGCGTCACGCCCGCTGGCGCCAGATGAGAAAGACAGAAAATGAGCCTGCGCGTTGCCATCCAGACCGACCCGCTCGACGCGGTTGCCTTCCAGACCCATACGACATTTGCCCTCGCCGAGGCGGCACAGGCGCTGGGGGCTCAGCTTTTTGAGTATGCGCCCGACCAGCTGAGCTATGATTGCGGACGTATTCTGGCCCGGGCCAAGCCCATCCGGGTGCAGCGGGTGGCCGGTCAGACCACTGTTGCCGGTGAGATGACGGTACTCGATTTGCGAACCGACATCGACGTGGTGCTGATGCGGCAGGACCCCCCCTTTGACATGGCTTACATTACCGCCTGTCATCTGCTTGAAGCGCTCGCGCCGGATACGCTGGTCGTCAATGATCCGGGGTTTGTCCGCTCGGGTCCCGAGAAGCTCTTTCCCCTGCGTGTGGCGAACTTCATGCCGCCAACCCTCATTTCAAGAGACAGGCAGGCCATGTCAGCCTTTCGCAAGACCCACCAGGATCTGATCATCAAGCCCCTGTACGGGTTCGGTGGGGGTGACGTGTTTCACATCAAGCCGGGGGACAGCAATTTTGAGGCGCTGATCGATCTCTTTCTCGCCCGATCGCGTGAACCGGTCATGGTCCAGGCCTATCTGCCGGCGGTCGTGACAGGAGACAAAAGAATCATCCTCATCGACGGAGAGCCGGTCGGGGGCTTCAACCGGGTTCCCCAGGCGGGGCATGCCCGGTCCAATCTCGCTGTCGGCGGTTCGGCTGAGGCCTGTGAGTTGTCGGAGGCCGATCAGGCGATCTGCCGGGTGATCGGTCCCTTACTCAAGGCACAGGGTCAGATCCTGGTCGGCATTGACGTGATCGGCGGGCGGCTGACCGAGGTCAACAATACCTCGCCAACGGGCGTGCAGCAGGTCCGCGAATTTACAGGGCGGGACCCCGCGCGCCTGTTCTGGCAGGTGGTGGAGACCAAACTTGCCAACGGGGTGGCGGGGCGCCATTCTTAAGCCATGTTGCTGAGATCCGCCTGTCTCGCGACCCTGACCGGTCTTGCGCTCGCGGGAACCGCCCTAGGCGAGTCCCAAACTGAGTCAGGCGCCAGGAGTGCGCAGAATGAGGAGCGCACCGCGTCTGGAGCATCTGAGTTCAGATTGCGCCTGCCGGGCGAGTCATGGCTCAACCGGTCGTCGACGGCGCCGTTCAACCTGCGTCTGCCCCGGACCCCGCCGGTCATGGTGCCGAGAAGGTCAGATCCTGGCTCCGCCACCCGCAATCCCAATCCGAACGATGTGCCGACTGCTGCGGATGAGGACCCGGATGCGATTATCCGTCTGCCCGGCTGACCGGTGGCTTCGGAGCCGCGGCCCGAAAAAGTGACCCTGCAGCCCTTCTAGGAATAAATTCCTGATGCTATGAAGCGGTCAGGAGCCGT
>CAJXMY010000277.1 GCA_913056435.1 uncultured Hyphomonadaceae bacterium
CGAATCCGCTATCCAAGCCGCAGCCGCAGCGCTGACCCAGTAGCAAAGCCGTTGGGGCTGTTGATCCGCTTCAGCCCTTGAACAGGTCGATCTACTGAACGGCAGGGTTTCGTGTCAGCACGCCATGGCATCGGGCAAGCTACCCGGCCGCCTCATCTCTCAACCACTTCAGGAACGCTTGAGTACTCCGCGACATCTGCTGACCTGTAAAAACGATAAAGTAACCCGCATTTTCAACTCTGATGTCAGACAAGCTGACGAGAGTTCCATCGCCAAACTCAGGCGCGACCAGATCATCCCAAAGAGCAATCCCCTGCCCATCTACTACCGCCTGCACGCGGCTATTTGAGTCCGGGATGGTCAAGCTCGACCGACTGGGAGCGTATGGCAAACCTGCGGCTTCGTGCCAGGCCCGCCAACCGGCATCACCGGAGCTGTCACCCAAGAGCGGAAGCTGCCTCACCGCCTCGGCCAGTCCCAGCTGCAGTACCTGCTCAGCCACTGCACGGTTTGCTGTTGGCACAGCAGGCAGGGGAAGCAGAAGCTCACTGTCATGTTCCTCCCAGCCGCCGGTTCCCCAGAGAATAGCCATATCCACTGCGACAGATCTCATCATGTCGACGGAGTTAAGCGGTTCGATCCGCAGGCTGATACCAGAATTGGCCTCGAAAAAACGGGTGAGCCTTGGTGATAGCCAGCGTGAAGAAAAATAGGTCAGTGCGCCAATCGTCATGGCGCCCGTGGCGGGACCGCGTAGATCTTCGATTTCACGGTCGATTTGGCTCAGAACAGTTTGGGACACGTGCCACAATCTGCGCCCTTTCTCTGTCAATGCCAGTTTTGCATGGGCGCGCTCGAACAGACGAAAGCCCAGCTCCGTTTCAAGTTTGTTGATTTGGTAACTGATCGACCCTTTCGACTGATGCAACTCATCCGCTGCCTTGGTCATAGACCGCCTGCGGGCAACTGCATCAAAGATCTTGAGGGCGTCATAGGAACGAAAGCGCATCGTGATCGTCTTATTTTTTTGAACGGTACGTGCTAATCATTGGGTTTGAATCAAATCAATACCACTGTCTAGGATAGCATTAATGCGTGGCACCCCTCAGCAATGGCCTCAGGTCACCCGCATCCGTCTAACAAAACTGAACGGGGAACAGCATGACAGCAGACCTTTCCCAGACTCGCTTCGCGGTCAAAGCCTTCCAGAACAAAGGCGAGCGCCCGCGCGAACTGACCCGCACGATGCCACCACATCCATTGAGCTACATGGAACTGCCCTATGATCCTGAATACACGCTCTACAACTCGCGTCTGACGCCCGAGAAACTCGACACGGCCACGGATGACGACATGTATTGGGCCGTGCGCACCAATGTCATTTTTCGGCACACCGGCGAGTTGCCAATCGAGATCAGTGGACCAGATGCGGAAACACTGTTGAACAAGGTGTTCACCCGGAGTATCAGCAAGGTGAAGCCAGGCCGCTGCTCCTATCAATTTGCCTGCTATCACGATGGCGGCATGATCACAGACGGAGTGCTGCTACGGCTGTCGCATGACCGATTCTGGATGGCGCAGGCCGATGGAGATCTGTTCAGCTGGTACAAGGCGCATGCTGAGGGGCTGGACGTGAAAATCCACGACCCAAATGTCTGGGTCAGCCAAATTCAAGGGCCGCGTTCGCTGGAGCTGTTGGCTGCTGTGCTGGATGGTCCGATGCCCGACCCTTTCCGCTATTTCGATTGCGCTGAGGTGTCTATCGCGGGCCAGACCTGCTGGATCAGCCGTTCGGGCTTCACCAACGAGTTGGGATGGGAAGTTTACTTACTGCCCGACACCGACATCCCGGCGATCGGCGACCGGATCATGGAAGTCGGCGCGGCGTTCGATATCCTGCTCACCGGGACGCCAGTGTTCCGAGCACGCCGGATCGAAGCCGGTTTGCTCAATGCCGGGTCGGACTTCGGGGCGGACACGACGCCGTTTGAGGCTGGGCTTGGCGGTTTTGTCGAGTTCGACGACCGTGATTTCATCGGGCGCAAGGCGCTTGAGGCCGTCGATCAATCCTGCCGCACCTGGGGCATGCGCGTATCCGGCGGCGTGGCGCAGCTTGGCCGGGTAATGACCGTCGATAACAGGGAGATCGGCCGGGTCTGCTCCTCTGGCTATTCGCCGTATCAGGGCTGTGGTGTATGTATCGTGCGCATGGACGAGCCCGCGCAGGGTCCGGGCACAACAGTAGACGTGCTCTGCGTTGATGGGTCCACTCAAAGCGGTGAGCTCTGCACTCTGCCAATGTACGACGCCGACCGCCTGATCCCGCGCGGCAAATTGGTGGACACCCCGACCAAACCGATCGCGGCGGAATGACCATGTATGACATGTCCCTCACCGTCTCACACTTCCCCGCGCAGGATGATGCGAAAATACACGACATCACGGTTGGCGGGGTGCTACGAGAGGTGGCAGCCACCCATCCCGATGCCGTAGCGTTGGTCGATGTCGCGGACAGTGGTGATTGTGGTCAGTCATGGACTTATGAAGGGCTGCTGGCGCAGGCTGAGCAACTGGCCAAGGCCCTGACAACTCGTTATGAGCAGGGTGAAAGGGTCGTCGTCTGGGCACCCAATATCCCCCAGTGGATCTTCATGGAATATGCCTGCGGATTAGCCGGGCTAGCACTGGTCACGGCCAATCCATCTTTTCAGGCCTCCGAGCTCAAATATGTACTGGAGCAATCCGGTGCCGTGGGCCTGTTCATGGTGGACGAGTTCCGAGGCAATCCGATGGCGGCAATTGCACGCGAAGCGACGAGCGGAAATACAGCATTGCGCGAAGTCGTCAATCTGGAAAACGAAGATGCGCTCTACGCCCATGGGGAGTGGCCCGCCGTGCTGCCGGCTGTCCAGCCCGATGATGCCGCGCAGATTCAGTACACCTCGGGAACAACGGGGTTCCCGAAAGGC